>NZ_LBBT01000134.1 GCF_001006285.1 Paraclostridium benzoelyticum | reverse complement strand
AATTAATTAGTTATTATGGAGGTTTAACATGAAAAAACTTGAAGATATTAAGCTATTTAGAGATTTAGAAGAAGCTTCTTTAAAATATAGAGATTTAGAGTTTAAAAACAAAGATACAGAAATTGAATATAACACTCAGTTACAAAATCTTTTAATTAGTTATAAATCACAACTACCTCAAATAAAAAATAGATACGATTTTATATCAAAACAAGTTAAAGATCAATCTAATTACTACTCTTCTAAAAATGTTTATAATACTATAATTAGTTTGAACAACTTAGTTAGCTCTAAATGTGATTATATAAAAAATTACGATTTAGATAGAGAACATACATGTGTGCATGCAGTAATAGGGTCAACTGTGGATGAGCTTTCTTTAATTAATAACTCTATAAAGAATAAAGATTTCTTAAAAGATAAGCATACTTATTTATACATATATGAAAAAATATCAATAAATAGCTTTATGAACTTTTTAGCTTTAAAAGATATGTCTATAAATAAAAACTTAATAGATGCTTTATCTCAATTAGTCCTTGCTCAAATTCAGTCAGTAGCTCTTGTATCTTTATAAAACAAAAAGGTTGTAAAACTTTTACAACCTTTTTATATAAGTATCTGAATTTGGCAACTATATGTTTTAGTATTAAAAAAATCATTAAATAACTCAATTTCAATAAATTTTTTTACTTCTAAGTTATTTTCTTTTATGTATTTTACAATTTTATTTATACATTCTTCCTCATTTTCTTTTGTGTATGCTAATGTTAAATAATCACCTTTAGGCAATAAATCTATATGTTTATCTATTTTGATATTTTCATCTTTGATTATTTCATTAAATACATAAAATGGTTCTACTTCTCCCTCAGAATTAAAATCATATCCAATTCCTCTTTCTATAGACATATTTAAATTTTTATTTTTAATAATTTTTTCTAATTCTGAGTACGGAATAAGCTCTTTTAAACTTCCTACTTCTTTACACGGTGCTATTACTATATATCTATCATCAAAATGTTTAATTCTTATTTCTCCATCTTTTATTAATGCTTTTGAGTATTCAACACTATTGTTTAAAGTATCAATGTTAGTTATTATTTCTTTCATTTTTATAATATTCTCTTCAGTTTCTGCTCTTTTTGCATGTAAAAATTTCAAAAGTTTTTCTGTTTCACAATCCCTGAAAATTTCTTGAAGCTCAGCTATACTAGTTCCTAATGCTCTGCATCCCTTTATTATATCAATATGTATGAATTGATCTATCGAGTAATATCTATACCCTGTATTATCATCTATATATTTAGGAATTAAAATTCCAACTTTATGATAATACCTTAATGCTTTTACTGTTATTTTTTTTATTTTTGAAACCTCTCCTATAGAGTATAAATTTTTCATAAATTTTCATCCCCTAATTTTAAAATTTTCGTATTGACTCTCCCTTTAGGGTATACATTACTATCATTATAAGGTATTTGCAACAGAAATTTCACTTTGAATTTATTAGCTAGAAAGGATAGTGTGTTTATATGAAAAATGTAGTTTATAGGAATTTAGAGAAAAAAGATTATAATCTTACTCCTACTTATAAATCTTTTTTAGTAAGATATATACCCTATATAAATTAAATTTATCAAGATATAAGTTTAAATATCTACTTATTCAATTTTCCTAGCTTTTCGTTAATACTTCTTACTCTACGGCTGAATATATTCCATACCACAATATAAAAAACTATAAATGTCAAAATAAATGAAGCTATTCCAAAAAAGTTCTTAGGCATCCATCCTGTTAAATATGAAATTGGAAAATATACAATTGTAATAAGTATTAAATTTATAGACGTCTGTTTTAATAAACTCCATTCTTCTATTGAGTATACAACACTTAGTCCTGTACAATAAAACCCCGTAAACGCTGAAGCTAAAAATTGAATAAAAAACTGTTCTCTTGTTGTTTCAAAACTACTTATATCGCTAGTTAATAAAATTATAAAAAACACTAATTGGCCTATAAATACCCCTCCCGGTACTCCATAACACACACCTCTATGTATAAATGTTTTTATATACTTACTCATTTTAAAAACCTCCATTTTTTAAATAATCTTTTATTTTTGATATGTATCTTCTAGATATACTTTCCTTTTTGCCATTTATAAAATTAATAGTTAAATTACCGCTAAAACTCATATCTATATTTTTAACTTTCTTTAAATTTACAATAGAAAATTTCGAAACTCTGATAAATGATGTATTTTTAAAATTCTCTTCTATTTCATATAGCCTTTCATCTACTTCGTATCTAAAATCTTCAGTCTCAACAAATACTTTTTGATTTTCACTGTAGAAAAAATATATATCTTTCACATCTACTATATATACCTTTTTATCTGATTTGCCTAAAATGTATTTATTTTTTGTAGTTTTTAGTTTTTCTAAAATTTCTATAGTCTCATCATTCATTTCATTTGACCTTAATATAACTTGAATTTCTTCATACCTTTTGTCTATATCTATATCTATTTTCATATATTTGACCCCCTATCTGAGTTTAATTATACATCATCAATTTTTTAATTCTATAAATTATATATAAAAGGTATTTTTAGTTGTATAAGCGGTATTTTTTTGAATATAAAAAAGAAACTATATTATTT
>NZ_LBBT01000133.1 GCF_001006285.1 Paraclostridium benzoelyticum | reverse complement strand
ACATAGATATATTAAAAATCCTTAATTTCAGTCAAATTCAAATCATAAGCTCAATCAAAAAAAATAACTTATATAAAGAATTTTATAAGCTTACATCAATTGTAATTATCCATATATTAATGTTAATTTTAGTAAAATCTCATTCAGTATTTAGCTCAGGAAAAACCGGATATTTGAACAATTTAAATATTGAAGCTTCAATATGTATTATATTTTTTATTGGAGAAGCTGTGCTAATTTCTAAATTTATAAAGAGCACAAAATATATATTAACTAAAAGTAATATAAAAAATATTAAATTT
>NZ_LBBT01000132.1 GCF_001006285.1 Paraclostridium benzoelyticum | reverse complement strand
CAAAAAGTATGTATAATAAATAAAATATTACCTACTATTTGTTGAAATTAAATTGTTATAATACTTATTTTTTAGTATAATAAAATTGGCGATAAGTAAATAAGGAGGGTTATTATAAACTATGATTAATAGCAATGTAGACCACAGTCTAAAAGTTGTAGAAATGAAAAGTATAACTAAAAAGTTTGGGAATTTCACAGCTAATGATAACATAAATTTGACTGTACATAAAGGTGAGGTACATGCTTTATTAGGTGAAAATGGAGCAGGAAAGTCAACATTAATGAACATTCTTTATGGGCTATACCATCCGACTTCAGGGGAGATATTTATAAAAGGGGAAAACGTTGGAATGGAAAACCCTAATGTAGCGATATCTCATGGGATAGGTATGGTTCACCAACATTTCATGTTAGTACAGCCATTTACAGTTGCTCAGAATATAATACTAGGTACAGAACCTACAAAAGGTATGGGAGCAATAGATATGAAAAAAGCGATAGAAGATGTTAGTGATCTATCAAAAAAATATGGATTACATGTAGATCCTAATTCAAAAGTAGAAGATATAAGTGTTGGGATGCAACAAAGAGTTGAAATATTGAAAGCTTTATACAGAGGTGCAGATATACTAATATTAGATGAACCCACTGCAGTTTTAACTCCGCAAGAAATAAATGAGCTTATGAATATTATAAAGAACTTAACTAAGCAAGGAAAATCAGTAATAATAATAACTCATAAATTAAAAGAAATAAAGGCAGCAGCAGATTATTGTACTATCATAAGAAGAGGTAAAGATATAGGAACGGTAAAGGTATGTGATACAACAGAAGATGAATTGGCAGCTATGATGGTAGGTAGAGAAGTAAGCTTTAAAGTGGATAAAGAAGATTCTAAAGTAGGAGATATAATACTTGAAGTTAAAAATATAAGTGCTAAAGATAATAGAAAAGTACAAGTATTAAATGATTTATCTTTAGAGGTAAGAGCTGGAGAAATTTTAGGAATAGCAGGTGTAGATGGAAATGGTCAATCTGAACTTGTTGAAATATTAACTGGGTTGAAAAAAGCAGATTCAGGAAGTGTAAAGGTTAATGGATCTGAACTTATAAATGAAAAGCCAATTAATATATTTAAAAAAGGTATAAAAAATATACCCGAGGATAGACATAAAAGAGGACTTATATTAGATTTTACAGTTGCTGAAAATACAGTTTTACAAAGATATAAAGAAAAAAGATTCTCTAAAAATGGAGTTCTAAATAATAAAGAAATTGAAAAACATGCAAACGAAATAATAGAAGAATTTGATGTTAGACCAACTGATTTTACATTAAAGGCTAGATCTTTATCTGGAGGAAATCAACAAAAAGTTATAATTGGTAGAGAGGTTGACAACATAAGAGTAGATAGAGCTGCGACAGGACAACCTCAGGTATTAATAGCAACACAACCTACTAGAGGGTTAGATGTTGGAGCAATTGAATTTGTTCATAAAGCGATAGTTGAACAAAGAGATGCAGGCAATGCAGTTTTATTAGTATCTTTAGAACTTGATGAAGTTATGAATCTATCAGATAGAATAGCTGTAATTTATGAAGGAAAAATAGTTGGCATTGTGGATGCTAAGAATGCAGATGAAAATACTTTAGGATTTATGATGGCAGGAGGTGTAGATAATGAGTAATGATGTTAAGGCAAAAAAGAAAATTTCTTTTGCTAATAATACGATAGTATTTTCTATTATATCTATATTTTTAGGATTATTAGTAGGAGCAATAGCTTTAACTATAGCGGGATTTAATCCAATAGAAGCTTATTCAGTAATGATTGAAGGGATCATCGGTAAACCTAAGTATATAGCATGGACTATTATAAAGGCTACTCCATTAATTTTAACAGGTTTATCAATAGCCTTTGCGTTTAAAACAGGTTTATTCAATATAGGAGCAGAAGGCCAGTTTATTATAGGTGCATTAGCAGCAACTATAGTAGGATATACAGTTCATTTACCAGCAATAATACATATACCTCTTACTTTAGCTGTAGCTGCACTAGCAGGAGCCTGTTGGGGAGGATTTGCAGGATTTTTAAAATCTAAATTTGGAGTTAATGAAGTTATATCTACTATAATGTTAAACTGGATTGCGTTTTATCTAAATAATTATATGATAATGCAACCATGGCTAAGAGAAGGTAATAGTGAAGCATCTCATATGATAAATGAGAGTGCTAGTATAAGTATAGATTGGCTAACGGGACTAGTAGGTCCAGCGACAAAAGCTAACTGGGGTATAATAATAGCAATTATATTAGTCTTAATAATAGCTTTTATATTAGCTAAAACAACTTTAGGATACGAACTTAGAGGAGTTGGATACAATAAGTTCGGAGCTGAATATGGAGGAATAAACATAAATTCATCTATATTCAAATCTATGGCTATAGCAGGTATGCTTGCTGCATTAGCGGGAGCAGTTCAAGTTATGGGTGTAGCGCAAAATATAACGGTACTTGCAGCGCCAGAAGGGAATGGATTTGACGGGATAGCTGTTGCACTTATTGCTAACAGTAATCCTATAGGTGTAATTTTCTCAGGATTATTATTTGGAGCACTTAAATATGGTGGAACAAAAATGCAAACTATACAAGCTCCATCAGAAGTAATAAACATTGTTATAGGATCTATTGTTTATTTTATAGCATTAAGCAGTGTAATAAGAATGTTATTTATAAAATATAAGAATAAAAAGAAAAAAGGGGGACTTGAATAATGGAAGATTTAGCTTTAATTTTAAGTACGACTTTAATGTACTCTACGCCCCTTATATTTACAGCGTTAGGTGGAGTATTATCAGAAAATTCAGGTATAGTTAATATAGGATTAGAGGGTATGATGACTATAGGTGCTTTTGCGGGGGCAGCAGCAGGATATTTAGTAGGTAATCCTTGGATAGCGTTTTTGATAGGTGGATTAGCAGGTGGTTTATTTGCATTAATACATGCTATTGCAACTGTAAGTTTTAATGCAGATCATACTATATCAGGTGTTGCTATTAACCTACTTGCACCTGGAGTAGCACTATTCTCTTCTAAAATATTATTTGATGGAGCTACGATGACTCCGACTATAGCTATGGAAAATAAAATACCAAGACCTTTAAATGGTTTATTTGCAGAAGGTAGTATATTAAACACAGTTTTTAATACTTATGCAACAGTATTTATAGCATTTATACTTGTAGCTATAGTATGGTACGTTTTATATAAAACAAAGTTAGGGCTTAGAATAAGATCTGTTGGAGAACATCCAGGAGCTGCAGATACTTTAGGTATTAATGTAAATCGAGTTAGATATATTGCAGTAATTGCATCTGGTATATTAGCTGGTTTAGGAGGAGCATCTATGAGTTTAGCAATTGTTTCTTCATTTAGACCAACGTTAATTTCTGGGCAGGGATATATAGCTATGGCAGCTGTTATATTTGGTAAGTGGAAGCCACAAGGAGCTATGGCAGCTTGTTTATTATTTGGATTCTCAACTGCTTTATCAGTATTCTTTGGAAACCCAGAACTTCCATTTAGAATAAATGAAAATTTATTATCAATGATACCGTATGTAATAACGTTAGTCGTTTTAGTATTATTTATAAAATCTTCTAAAGCTCCGGCAGCATTAGGAAACCCATATAAAAAAGGTGAAAGATAAAAAAGATGATAGCATTGCTATCATCTTTTTTTATGTCTAAAATAAATATAAAAAATTATTATTGGTCTATTAAAAATGAAAATAAGTATATAAAATATTAGTTGTATTATAAAAGTAAAATCGATATAGAAGGAACGGTGAAATGAAATTAGTACATAGTAAGCAATCTTTTGTAATTGATGGTGATTTATGTCTAGCATTGGTAGATAAAAGAATTACTTGCGATATAGAATTAGAATTAAAAAGAAGAAATATACAAATAATAAAAACTATAGAATGTAAAGAGTGTTACGATGCTATAAAATATCATCCAGATATATGCGTATGTAATTTAGGGGAAGGAAATATAGTTGTAGCACCAAATGTATATGATTTTTACTTAGAAACATTAACTCCATTAGGTTTTAATGTAATCAAAGGTAGTAGCTACATAGAAAACAAATATCCTAATAATATTCAATATAATGTAACCATAATGGGCAAATTTGCAATACATAATTTTGATTATACAGATAAAGAAATTTTAGAATATATAAATAAAAGAAATCTTGTGAAGATAAATGTAAAACAAGGATACTCTAAATGTTCAATTTGTATAGTTGATGAAAATTCAATTATAACTTCTGATAAGGGTATTTATAAATCTGTAAAGCAATATGGTATAGATTGTCTTCTTATAAGTCATGGAAATATAAAATTATTTCAATTGGATTATGGATTTATAGGTGGATGTACAGGATTTATAAGTAAAAATGACATAGCTTTTTTAGGAAATATAAAAAAACATCCAGATTATGAGATTATAAAAAAATTTATAAAATCAAAAAATAAGGAAATAGTAAGTTTAAGTAAAGAACAATTATTAGATTTAGGTTCTATAATTCCTCTTATGACTAGAAAGGAGTGATGACTATGAACAACAAAGAGATTTATCTGAGCTTATTACCTAAATATAAATTAGCTGTAAATCAATTTGTAAAACAAACTAAGTTTAGAAATATTATAAATTACAATGAAGATGTTATAGAAATAAAAATAAGCGCGAAGGATAGAACTGATGAAACAGTATTAGAAATATCAAGAGAAATAACCGATATTTTAATGAAAGTAATAAAAGATGTTATATTAAAGGAATATATACAAAAATCATATGGAGATAAATATAAGCAGGAAATAGAAAAAATATATTTAAAATCATTAGAAGGATTTGAAAAAAAAGATTTGTTATTAAGAGAAATAATATTTTGTAGAATGAATGATTACATATTAAATAATGACCATATAGATGTCGATGGTTTTGTTAAATTTAGAATGAAAGAACTAATGGGATATATATCTAATATCTGTGAAGATGCACTTGAAGAACATTTAATAGAGAAAGATTATGATGAATTTATAAGTGTGTTAAGATATTTTATAAATGTACAAGAAAATAAAATTGATACACTAAAAGTATACATAAGAAAAGATAATTCGTTTATATTATATGATAAAAATGACAACATAATAGAAAATGAAAATGATGAAGAATTAATAAATATGTTTATAAAAGAAAATTTAAATTATGAAGATTTCTTGATTAGTACATTACTTTCTTTGTGTCCTAATCATATAATTATATACGATTCTTTACAAACTAACTCATCTAGAGAAATTATAGATACTATAAAAGCAATATTTGAAGAAAAGGTGGAAGAAAAAAATAAATCTTAAAATTGAAAAAATGTATTGAAAAAAAATCATTAAAGTATAAAATATATATTGTTTCTAATTAAAATGAGAAGGAGATTTGAGATGAACAATATATATATAATTTTAATGATGGCAATTATTGGAGGTATTATTGGATACGTAACTAACAAATTGGCTATAAAGCTTATATTTAGACCTATTAACCCTATAAAAATACCTATGACGAATTTTGAAGTAATAGGTCTTATACCGAAGAGAAGAAAAGAAATAGCTATAAAAATAGGAGAAGTTATACAAGATGAGTTTGTATCTTTAGATGATATATTAGAAAATTTAATAACAGAAGAAGATAAAGTAAAAGCTACTGAATATATAAAACTTAAAGTTAACTCTATAGTAGAGGAAAAAGCGACTCTTATACCGAGCTATATAAAATCTGTTATAAAAAATTATATAGAGGATATAATAGAAAAAGAAGTAAGTGCTTCTATTGACGAACTAGGAAGTGGAATTGTATCAAAAGCACATGAAAGAGTAAATATACAACAAATAGTAGAAGAGAAGGTTGATAGTTTAGATTTACTTGAATTAGAAAATATAATACTTAGCATAGCAAGTAATGAGTTAAAGCATATAGAATTATTGGGATTAATACTAGGTTTTGTTATAGGAATAATACAAGGTATAATAACAA
>NZ_LBBT01000131.1 GCF_001006285.1 Paraclostridium benzoelyticum | reverse complement strand
TCATATAAAATGATATAATTTTTATGTAATACTAAAAAGTTTAGCTTAGGAGATTTACATTATGAAAAATGAAATTAAAAATAACCATAATTCTATTGAATATGGTTGGAATGAATCTTTGATTTTAGACAAGATTCAAGAGCTTTTAGATATTCAAAGTATAGATGAGTTAGAACTCGATGAAAATACAATTGAAAATTTAAAAAATAAATTAATCCAAAATGTTTCTTTTGAAGAAATAAATCAATCTGGTTATATAATTGCTAAAAATGTGAGAGAACTAAGTGCACTTCCACAAGAAGGAGTAAAGGATTACATTTTACGATTAAAAAACTATTTAAATAATTCTACTCTAAATTGCATTAAAGCTGATTTTCAAGGAATTGAATTTGAAATTTATAAAAACTCTTCTATGGATGATGTTTTTAAAGAATATTATTCAAAATATGATGAATCTTATGGTATATCTCAAATGCTTTCAGATTTAGGATTAAAATAAATAATTCTTATTAAAAAATGTAACTTAGAAAAAATAAATCCTATAGGTAACTTTTATAGTCTACTCTATAGGATTTATTTTTATGGTTATTTAATTTTAATTTGCATAAATTTAATCTATAAATAAATATGCTAAATTACTATTTGCATATCCACGTACACTTGTGTTTCCCGAGCTAATATAATAAAAATTAGCTTGACTAAAGTTATAAATCGGATCAAACGAATCATCTATAAGTTTTGCCTTAAATCTTATTATACATTCTTGTTCAGGATACATAGTTCCTAAATATATTCCACAGAATATATTTTCATCCATCGCTATACATCCATTTATACTCATACTACATGGTACATATTGTAAACTTGAAGGTAAAAAATTTGAAACTATAACATTTTGCAAAGTATTACTTCCTATATTTTTTGCTTTTATTTCAAATATTACTTGGTCGCATAGCTTTGCAGAAGTTGGGAATATAAATTGAGTTAATATAAGTTGAAGATCCTCAACAGAAAGAGTCTTATCTGACATTGCATTTATATTTACTATGGATACTGGATCTCCTATAACAGGTAAAAATTCCATAGTGACTATACTAGTGTTTCTATAATCTATAATTGAACCTATACCTTTAACTGTTATAGAAACTATTTTATTTTTTCCACTTAGAATTGGTCCTAAACTTATTCCATCTACTAAGTCCCCACTTATAATATTTCCATCTACTTTTATTTCTGTGACTTTTAGTTGAGGTGGAAATACAGTAGTAAATAAAGTAGACAAAGAATCTAGTTTACCACTATTTGATATTTCAATGTTATAAATAGCAATTTCTCCTATTTGTATTAAAGTAGTACTAACATTATTAACTACAGATACTTCTGGATTGATAACCATTACCTGAATGCTAACTTCCACAGTAATTGATGCTGAAACAATTACCCTAGATTTAGCTTCTTTTATAACATTGCTAATTTCTTTTTTAGTAAAAATTGCAGAATTATTATAGTCATAAGTTGCAGTTATTTCAGTTGATATTATTCCATTTGGGGGAACACTAATTATTTTAACATCAAAGTTTATCACTGTTGTTTCACCAATATTTAAACTTCCTATATTTACACCATCTACTATATTTCCAGTCGTTGGATTTCCATTTATCTCTAAATTATTCATATACTGCAAATTTTGATTTAGCGAATCTGTTACAGTAATGTTATCTAAAAATATTTTCCCATTATTTGTTACATTAATAGTGTAGGTTAAAATTTCACCTACAACTGCAGTAGTTTTGTTTACTTCAGCAGTGATAGCTAAACTTGTTATTGTAGATCTAATAGAAACTTCATTAGAGTATTCTATTTTATTAGTTATTATTCTTCCATATAGTGGTATATAGTCAAATGTTACGCTTACTATATTATTAATTTCTATTTCAACTGTAGCAACTACTCTGCATTTATATGCTACAACCTTAGTTTGGCCTATATTAACTGAATCTATTTGAATTCCAGTTTCTGGAGAAATACCTACAGGTTGTTCAATTCCATCTATAGTGACACTTCCATCTATAAAAGTTAGCTCAGATGGGATTTCATCTTTTACAACTGAATTTAATACATCTACATTTCCTATGTTTGATATATTAATAGTATAAGTTACAATGTCATTTTCTCTTACAATTGACTTATCACTTGATAGTACTACACTTATATCATAAGTTCTAGTAAAAACCGCTTGTAAAGTAAGTAGTGCCCATATAGTTGACATCATTTGTTCTCTTTGATAAAAATCGTTAGGGTTTGCCTTGAATGAACCATCTGAATTTTGTTGTTCTAATAAAACATTTGTAACGTCATTAGCATAATCTATTTCTTCAAACGGAGATATTGTCTGATCAATTTTATCAAATCCATATCCTGTTAATCCACTCATAAGCGCATATGTTGCTTGATAATTAGCAACAGGGCTTGAATTCCACCCTGGATTTAAAAAATAAGCTGGCTCATACCAATTATTAGCTATATAGTCTGTTGCTAACAAAACACTACTATCTATTTGAGGACGATTTAAAAAATTCATTTCTAATAATAAATTTCCTGTTTTTAAAATATCTAAATCTTCTTGTGGGTTACTATATCCAGAACCGCCATTATTATTTTGTATATAATCAACCCAATCACTAAACTTATCAACGGTGTTAACATCTACTTGTAAGTTAAATTTATATAAAGGATTTGTAGCAAGTAACAATCCTAATCCAACATATCCTGATACATAATTATTAGCTATGTCATCATAATTATTTATACTATATCCCCATCCGCCATTGAACTCCTGTGAGTATTCTAAATAATTAATCATATATTGGCCTACAGTCTTATAATACAGTCCTTTTATAAAATCAGATCCATTATTTATTATTTGATCTGGAGATTGACTTGCACATATAGCAGCTAACACAACACCTGTTGTATAGTTTATATTACCTTCTTCTTCATAATAAATACCATGATTATTTTGCTTTGCATTTAAAAACAAATACTCCAATGCACCAACTAAATTATTGTAGTATTTATAAGACATATCTAATGGGTAAATACCCTGGCTTATTGCGTATTGTTCTATTTCTAATACTACTAAAGCAGTATTTAAAATTGGATACGAAGTACCAAAAGACTTATCTTGATTTTGATTTAGTACAACCCATTCCAACCCTAGGTCTATCCTCTGTCTTACTAAGTTTTGATCAATCATATTATTGTATCACTCCTATAAAATGTCGTATTTACATAAAAAATGTCATACAATATACAATTACTTTATGACTTTGAATTTAATCTTGTTGCATAATAAAAATCATGTGTTTAATTGATAATAACCATATATTGTTTTATTAATTTATCTAAGTCAAAATTACTATCGCAATATGACTTTCCCCAATCAGATATTTCTTTGTATTTGCCTGGGTTTTCTAACAAATATCTTATACTACTTTCAATGCTTAATTTTTCAATTTTATGGTTAAATCCATGATCTCCAAAATAAGTATCTAAGATTTCATTATAATTTTCAAAACTAAATATTCCTAAATAATCTTTTATCCCAGTACAAATTATTGGTTTTGAAAAATTTAATGCTTCAATTGCAACTCTTCCAGTTCCAACTACAATATCACTTATTCCATAATAAGCATTTATATTGTAAATGTTGCCTATTGTTATTATTTTATTTTTTCTGTATTCACAATTTATTTGGTTTGCATAAAAATCAATTGATTTTTTCTTTACTCCATTTCCTACTATCACTATATATATATTATCTTTAAGTAAGTTTTTAGATTGATGTATGAAATTTTCAGCCAATCTTCCTTTACTAATACTAAGTCTACTACAATACAAAATTACCTTAGCATTTATAGGAATCCCAAGTTTACATTTTAAATTATTATTTTGAACTATTTCAGAATCTTTTTTTATTTTAATTCCATTATAAATTAGCGATATTTTATCTATTCTACTTTCAGAGATACTCTCAGATACTAATTTTTTTACCGGTTTACTAACCACGATTACATGCTTTGACTTCTCACATACATATGATAGCAGTTCTTTAGGGTAGTAAAGTCCATGAATTGTTATTATATAAGGCGTATTTGTTACATCATATAACTTTCTCGCAAGAAGCATACTTTCGATGCTATGACAATGTATTAAATCTATTTCATATAAGTTTACGAGTTTTTTTAATCTTTCAATTCTATATACATATTCACCTTGGTCTATCACTTTAAAAATAAATTTACTTTTATACTGACTACTAATTTCATTTTCATTTAAAGTTGCAATTATAGTCTTAACATTAATTTTATTTAAAGCCTCACACAGTGTAAGTACATGAGTTTCTGTACCTCCAATACTAAACTGATCTAGTAGCATAAGTATGTTCATAAAACCACCTTTTTTTATATTTAAGTATCAATTTTTTCAAAATAATATACTATATAGTATATTGTCTAATTAAGTTAATGTTCGATATTATTTCAATAGACTACTAAGGAGGTTTATTTCTATGAAATTCAGTAGAATTGATGGATTAGTTAGTATAGTCATATCAAACTATAATAATGAAAACTATATATTAGAATGCTTAAATTCTATACTTAATCAATCTTATGAAAATATAGAAATTATTATTGTTGATGATAAGTCAACAGATAATAGTGTATCAAAAATCAAAAATTGGATAAGAAAAAATAAAAATTCTTTTAAAAATGATAATTATATAAAATTAATAGAACTCCCTAAAAATGTAGGTTTCTCCGGTGCCGTGACATATGGACTTTTTTTAGCTCAAGGTGAATATATAGCAATGCACGATGGAGATGATAAATCTCATAAAGACAGAATAAAAAAACAAGTCAATTTTTTAAATAAACATAAAGAAATAAATGCTGTTGGTACTAACTATGCAACTTTTAATAATGATGACCCTACCCCTGTGTCTGAACCAACAGGTATAGAATTTGGAGTAGATAATATAAAAGACGTATACTCAGCTGGTCTTAACTGTGTTTGTCATGGTTCTTTATTGATTAAGGGTAGCGTATTTGATAGTATTGGTGGTCTTTCTAGAAAACTTGAAGGCGCGGAAGACTATGAATTTATCACAAAATTATTGCCATTTGGAATAGATAATATAAATGAAGAACTATATTATTATAGATTACATGAAAAGCAACGTTCAAAAGTATATTATGATATAAATAAAATTGCTATAGATGAAAAAGATTTAAAAGTTTTAATGGTTTTAGATAGTCTAAACATAGGTGGAACAGAAACTCATGTATACAGTCTTATTAAGGAGTTTTTAAGCAGAGGTGTAAAAGTTTGTTTATTAGCAGACCATGGACCTTATTCATCTGAATTCCTAAAATTAGGATGCACTATTTATAATATGGATTTCCCTCTTTATGTAATAAAAGATTTAGAAACTGAAAGTAGATATAAAAATAAAATAAAGCAGATAATTTTAGCTGAAAATATAAATATAATTCATGCTCACCAGTCACCTTCTGGAGCATTATGTATAGATATAGGCAAGGAACTTGAAATACCATGTATCTTTACTGTTCATGGACTTTACTATTACGATATTTTATATGATAGACTTAATTTATCTGACTCTATAATAAGTGTTAGTCAACCTACTTATGATTGGCTGCTTGAATATAATGTCCAGTCAACTGTAATTCCAAATTCTATAGATTTTGATGATTATGTTTCTAAGTCTCCTAACCTATCCATAAAAGAAGAACTTGGTATTGATAAAGATGCATTTACTATAGTTTATTGCTCTAGAATTGCTTGGAGTAAAACAAGGGTTGCTGAAAATTTATTAAGGGTTTGTCGTGACCTAGTACGTATTGAAAATCTAAATCTACATCTAATTATAGTTGGTGATGGTCCCGATTTTAACCAATTGGTTGGTATTGCAAATAGAACCAATGCTTTATTAGGAAAAAAATGTATACACCTAGTTGGTGGTAAAACAAATGTGGTTGATTATTATCTTAATGCTGATTGTATAGTAGGAACAGGTCGTGTGGCAATTGAAGCTTTTGCTTGTAAAAAGCCTGTTATTGCATCTGGTAATAATGGTTATTTCGGTATACTTAGCAATGATAACATTGAAAGTGCATGGAGAGTTTATTTTGGTGACCATAAATCTATAAAATCTAATAATGCTTCATTCCTATATAACGATATTAAGTATGTATATGAAAATAAAGATGGCCTTTCTCAATATGCTGAATCTTGCTATGAATGGGCTAGAAATTTCTTCGATATAAAATCTAATACAGATAGATTGATACGTGTTTATATGAATTCACTTAAAAACTTTCATTAAAATGGAGCTGGTTAAATAAAAAAATTATTATATATTGGATGGCTTGGACAAAACAACATAGGTGATGAACTTATGTGGGATATATTCTTAGATTTATGTGAAAAACATGGAGTCTCTGAAAAATATAAAATAGTAAACAATTTTGAAGATAGTGATTTAAATAATTTGCCGACCTATGATGTTGTTGTATTAGGAGGTGGATCACTTTTACTTCCAGGATATATAGAAATACTTTACAGAAGTTTTCAATCTGGTTCTAAAATATTCATTTGGGGAAGTGGGTATGATTGGGCAGAAAAAGATTATATAGTATCTCTAATGGAAGAAAACACTCCTGCATATTTATTCCCTGACGATAGTGAAATTATTTTACAAGAAGTAATTCCAAACTGTGAATTTGTAGGTGTTAGAGGCCCTTTAACTTATAATTTAATAGAAAAGTCATTTGTAGATATTAGTAAATTAATAATTTCTGGTGATCCAGGATTTGCTTTACAAGAAAAACCTCTAGTAGATTATATGCCTATAACCACATTAGATCCATCAGATAAAATTGTTGCTGTAAACTGGGGTTCTAGTCTAAATAAAATTTATGGTAATGATGAAGAAAGCGTATCTGGTGAACTTGCGAAAGTATGCAATTATTTAATAGATAGAGGATATAAAGTTTATCTATATATAATGTGGGAACAAGATTTAAAACCATTTTTAGATTTTTATAAAAAAATTAAACCTAGTGACAATTTAATTGTTGATACAAATATATATAGTGGTGGGCAGTTAATGAGTTTGTTAAAAAGATGTGAATTTTCTATAAACTTTAAACTTCATGGAAATATCACATCTGCCGTTGCAAATACGCCTTTTATTTGCTTAGGATATAGATTTAAGTGCTTTGACTTCGTAAAATCTATTGATTGCGATAAACTTATTGTACCTACAGATTCAAAAAAATTGTATGAAGATATTATTGATTGTATAAATTATATAAATAATAACTACGATGATATAAAAAATACTATTAAACATAATATTGACTCCTATAAAGAAAAAATAGAAACCCCTTTTAGAGAAAACTTATTCTAAATTAAAATAGCAAAGTTTAAAAATTTTAAACTTTGCTATTTTTTAATTTTATTTCAAATCAAAATTTTTTAAAATTTCTTCTTTTTCATCTCTAAAAATTTCTATAGTTTTTATATGTGGATAATCAAGAACCATTTTAAAACTATTGCTTACATTTTTTTCATGTACGATAACTAGATAACAATGGGTATCTATAACTTCATGAGTTAAGTTTGCAGCTCCCCAATGGTCTGGTTCTGTGTTATGTCTAAATCCAAAATAAAAGTCATCTACAGTATATACTAAAGCGTAAAACGATGGCGAACCATGCTCCATCGATGCTAATCTATCCCCTTCTATTTCATACATATATCCCTTTTGGCATAATATACATTCTAATTCTTCATAATATGGAGTTTTATACAATATATCAATATACTCTTTACTAAACATATTATCACTATCAATTCTTATATGATACATGTAATCATATCCTTGTATTAAGCTATATATAGTTTCATCTCCATCAGACGTAAAAATTACGTTATCTGGTAATTTATCATATTTTGATAATGCATTAAATACTAGTTCTTCAGTTTCTTTTGTGTATCTCATTATACATTTAAAGTTTTGATTAGTTTGATTTTCTAAACTTCGTAAAGTATATTTATTAAAAATTTCAATTCTATATTCAATCCATTCTTTAGTTTGAGATAATTTTTTAGAATCATTATATACATCTTTAAACCCTGGCCAGAATGGATTTTCAGGTACATTAAATGGTATATCTATAACCATAATAATTTTATTTTCCATATCAAGTTACCTCTTTCATATTATATAAATATATAAAACTAA
>NZ_LBBT01000130.1 GCF_001006285.1 Paraclostridium benzoelyticum | reverse complement strand
AAAAATATTTAAAATCCTCATAAATTATACTGTTTATAAATAAATATGTATAAAATATTAAAATAAGGTGATGTGTATGTATAGATATTATACTAGTGGTGTTTGTTCAAAATCAATTTTATTAGACATAGAAGGAGACATGTTAAAAGATGTAATATTTGAAGGGGGTTGTGCAGGAAATTTAATAGGAATTAAAAATTTGATTGAAGGAAAGAATATTGATGAAATTATAGAAGCATTTGAAAAAATTCCATGTAAAAATAGAGAATCATCTTGCCCAGATCAGCTTGCGAATGCGCTTAAAATATATAAAAAATATGTATTAAAAGAGTAATATAAAAAAGCTTCTACATTAATTTAGTAGAAGCTTTTCCTTTGAAAAATTATTTAGTTACAACGATTGCAATTTTTTCATCTTTATTATAACTTATTTGAACTAATTGGTTCTTTTTAACTTTCTCTAACTCTTCGCCACCATATTTTATTTGTAACTTATCAACTCTTTTACCTTGTTTTATTATAGCTACATATTCTTTTTTACCCTTTTTCTCAAGGCTTATTAAATTTCCAACAAAAGGTTTGAAGTTTTGATATTTGTCACCTTGTTTTTTGATGTAAAAATAAGTACCAACAGCGATAACAAGTACGATTCCGAATAATACCCAACCATTAACTTTAAAGTATATACCTGTCATCCAAACAACTAACATTATGATCATAGGAATAATACTCTTTTTAAGTAATAATTTCCCCATTATTTCATTAGCTTTTTTTTCAGGGCCAGACATTGTTTTAGATCTAGCGTATGATGATGCGAATTTGTCTTTTAAGCTCATATTAATCCTCCTAGATTATTTCAAATTTAAATTATGATAACAAGTTATGCTTGAAATTTAAAATATATTTATAGTATGTACAAGTTTCACAATTAAATTTATATTCAAGCAAGCATAAATATATAACATATTTTATCATAAAAACATTAAAAAGAAAATAAATGGGAATGTAAAATTTTAATGTAAAATAAAATTTTACCATAATAAAGATTTTCATGCTTTTAATTATTAACAAAAAAATTAAAAATGTAACGTATGTTACGG
>NZ_LBBT01000129.1 GCF_001006285.1 Paraclostridium benzoelyticum | reverse complement strand
TGAAAAAAATAGTATATAATTAATATAAAAATGTATATTAAAAGTTATTTTGGATAAAATAATAAGTTTTTAAATATTATATACAAGATATAAGTTAAATATTGTTAATATAAGAATACTACATAACTTGTAACATTTATTTACAAAATGGTTACAGAGTTGTGACATATAAATACAAAAATGAAAATATCTTGTGTATTAGTATTTTATCCTACATAGGTTTCAGCTATGAAAATAACACGTAAGAAAACTTATGGTGAATTTTTGGAGGGAAAAACATTATGAAGAGAAAAATATTAGTACCAGTATTTGCATCATTTATGGCATTATCAATGAACGGGATAGCGCATGCAGACGATGCAAAAGTTGAGAAGGTAACAGATAAAAAAGACGTTAATGAAAAGAATGTAATAAATTTAAAAGACTATAAAGATGTAGATTTTAAAGTTGCAGAAGTTAAAGATGGAGTAGCTGTAAAAGTAAGAAAGCAAGGATCAGTTCAAACTATAGCATACTCAGGTGACCAATTTAAAATAGTTGGAGAACAGGATGGATGGTATAAAGTTCAATTAGACGACGAAACTGAAGGATGGATAGCGTCTAGATATGTTGATGTTAAAGCTGCTAATGCTTATATAACAGCAGATAAAGTAAATTTAAGAAAAGATGCTCATGTAGAGTCTGATATAAAAGATAACTTACCAGCTTCTACAAAAGTTCAAGTTTTAGGAACTGAAGGTAACTGGGTAAAAGTTAAAAATGGAGAAAATGAAGGATTTGTAAGAGATTTATACGTATCTGATAAAGCTCCAGTGGTAGAAGAAGAAAATAATCAATCAGATGTTAAAGATCAAAATAATGGACAAGCATCTGATAACAATCAAACAACAAACAATGATGCTGCTAATGGAAATGAAAGCAACAATGTTGAAAACAACGAAAACAATAACAACAATGATGTTGAAGAAAACAATGACAACAATACAACTGACAATGACAACAGTAATGTAGAAAATAATGAAAACAATAACAACAGCAACAATAATGTAGAGAATAACGAAAATACAAATAATAATAACAACAATAACAATAATAATAACAATAATAATAACAATAATAATAACAATAATAACTCAAGTAATGAAGAGAAACCGGCACCGCCAGCTAATAACTCAAATGCTGCTTCTGCTGTAGTTAGTATGGCTTATGCTAAGTTAGGATCTCCTTATGTATGGGGAGCTGAAGGGCCTAATAGCTTTGACTGTTCAGGACTTACTTCATATGTATTTAGAAATGCTGCAGGAGTATCTTTACCAAGAACTTCATCTTCTCGGGCCTAATAGCTTTGACTGTTCAGGACTTACTTCATATGTATTTAGAAATGCTGCAGGAGTATCTTTACCAAGAACTTCATCTTCTCAATACGGAGTTGGTAGATCTGTAAGTAAAGCTAATTTACAAGCAGGAGACTTAGTATTCTTCGCAACTGGTGGCGGAGGAGTAAGCCACGTTGGTATATATGTTGGTGGAGGAAACATGGTTCATGCACCAAACTCAGGAGATGTTGTTAAAGTTAGTAACATAAACTCATCTTACTGGCAAAAAGCTTACGTAGGAGCTAAGAGAGTATTATAGTATAGAATTTACAAGGATGTAGTTTAAAATAGATAGACGCTTTAGCAAATATATATGTTTTGCACCATCAAAGCTGAAAAGATGCTTTGAAATGTCGCTAAAACATATATATTTGCTTTCGCTATCTGTTTTAGATACATCCTTTTTTATATTCAATAAAGCCTAGATTTTTTGAAACTCATATTGACATCGTTTCTTAAAGGTGATAATATTCTATAAAAGAAAAAAATTAAAATACTTTTAAATTTAGTCCAGAGAGGCTAAAAAAGGAGGAACATATATGAAATTACAGGGAAGAAATTTAATCCAACCAGAAGACTTTTCGATAAATGAAATAGATGAAATTCTATCTTTATCTCAAAATATAATTGACAATCCGTCAAAATACTCACGAGTTTGTGAAGGTAATTTACTAGCAACTTTATTTTATGAACCATCAACAAGAACAAGATTTAGCTTCGAAGCTGCAATGAACAGATTAGGTGGAAAGGTAATTGGCTTTTCAGAACCAAATTCTTCATCAACAGCAAAAGGAGAAACATTAGAAGACACTATGGAAACAGTATCTTGTTATGCTGATGCTATAGTCATGAGACACCCAAGAGCCGGTTCAGCTTTAGAGGCGTCAAGGTTTGCTAGAGTACCATTTATAAATGCAGGAGACGGAGGAAATCAACATCCAACTCAAACACTTACAGATATTCTTACAATAAAATCACTTAAAGGAAATTTAGAAAATCACACTATCGGATTATGTGGAGATTTAAAAAACGGAAGAACAGTACATTCACTAGTTAAAGCTATGGCAAGATATAAAAATACTAAATTTGTATTTATATCACCTAAAGAGTTAGAAATGCCTCAATATATAAAAGAAGTTATAGCTGGGCACGAATATGTGGAAACTAATAGCTTAGATGAGGTTATAGAAGACTTAGATGTTCTTTATATGACTAGAGTCCAAAGAGAAAGATTTGAAGATCAAGAACAATATGAAAGACTTAAAGATTATTATATATTAACAACAGAAAAAATGAAAAAAGCTAAACCAGATATGTTAGTTATGCATCCATTACCAAGAGTGAATGAAATTGATACAGAGGTAGATAAAGATAATAGAGCGGTATACTTCGATCAAGCAAAATATGGAATGTACGTTAGAATGGCATTAATAATGAAACTTCTGGGGGTAGATAAAAATGAGTAAACTTCTTATAAAAAACGTAAAAATGATTGATTCTAGTATGAACTTTAAAGGAGATTTACTTGTTGAAAATGGTAAGATTTCTAAAATGGACTCGAACATAAATCCTACTGATATTGAAGGTTTAAAAATTATAGATGGAAAAAATAAGATTTTAATGCCGGCATTTATAGATTTGCACACACACTTAAGAGACCCGGGGTTAACACATAAAGAAGATTTAGAAACAGGACAAAAGGCAGCATTAAAAGGTGGATTCACAGTGCTTTGTCCAATGGCAAATACTAAGCCAGTTTGTGACAACGAACAGGTTATGGAATATGTGTTAAGAAAAGCTAAGAAATTAGATTTATGTGATATAAAGCAAGTTTGCGCTATAACAGAAAACCTTGAAGGTGAAGAAATTATAGATATAGAAAAAATGAGAACGTATACAGACTTATTCTCTGATGATGGATACACCCTTCACAATGAAAAAATAATGAGAGATGCACTTAGTTTATCTAAAAAATTAGATTTTAAAGTTCTAACTCATTGTCAGCCGGAATTTGAAATAGTAAAAAGAGATTTGAACATGCTTAAAGAGGTTGAAGGAAACCTTCATATCTGTCATATAAGTTTAAAAGACACTTTAGATGAAATTAAAAAGTATAAAAATGATGGATATAAGTTCACTTGTGAGGTAGGACCTCATCATATATTCGGATATGGATTAGAATATAGAGTTAACCCAGCTTTTGCAGAGGAAGAAGACATGAAACACTTAATTCAAGGAATAAAAGATGGATATATAGATATGATAGGAACGGATCATGCCCCTCATACAAAAGAAGACAAAGAAAAGGGAGCTCCTGGAATATCTAATATAGAAGTTGCATTCCAAATGGTAAACAAAGTATTTAATGAAAATAATATATCTTTAAATAAATTAAGTGAGATGATGAGTGCAAATCCTGCTAAATTACTAGGGTTAAATCAAGGATTAATAAAAGAAGGTTTAAGAGCGGACTTAGTTATAGTAGATCCGGAACAAGAAGAAGTTATAGATGTATCTAAGTTTGTATCTAAAGGAAAAAACAATCCATTTGATGGTCAAAAAGTTAGAGGGAAAATAATAATGACTATAAGAGATGGAAGAGTTATGTATGACGTAAAGGGGGATATGCAATAATGTACAAAATTTTAGAAAATAAATATATAGGCGAAGATATGTATTTTATGAAGGTAGAGGGTAAATTTGAAGCTAAGATGGGTCAATTTTACATGCTTAGAGCCTGGGATACATACCCATTACTTTCAAGACCGATAAGTGTTCATGATGTAAATGAAGATAGTATATCTTTTTTATACAAAGTTGTGGGAGAAGGAACTAAAATATTAAGCAATTTAAGAGTGAATGATGAAATTAAATTGGAAGGCCCTTATGGAAATGGATATGAAAATGTAAAAGGGAAGGTTGCGTTAGTAGGAGGAGGAATAGGTATAGCTCCACTATACCTAGTAGCTAAGAACATTGAAAACTGTGATGCATATCTAGGATTCAGAAAAGAAGCTATATTAGAAGAAGAATACAGTGAAGTATGTAATGAAGTAAACATAGCTATAGGAGACACTTTTGTTACAGATATATTAGATGTAGAAAAATATGATTATATATTAACTTGTGGGCCTACACCCATGATGGAAAAGTTAGTAAAGATGACAGAAGGAACTAATACAAAAATAATGGTATCTTTAGAAAATCATATGGCATGTGGGGTAGGAGCTTGCTTAGTTTGTACTTGTAAAACTAAATTTGGAAATAAAAAAACATGCAAAGATGGTCCAGTGTTCTGGGGAGAGGACGTGATATTCAATGGCTAATTTAAATGTTAAATTCGGAAATATAGAATTTAAAAATCCTTTAGTTATGGCATCGGGGACTTTTGGATTTGGAAAAGAATATGCAGAAATTTATGATATAGAAAAATTGGGTGGAATAAGTAGCAAAGGGCTTACATTGGAAAAAAGAGATGGAAATAAAGGGATGAGAGTTCATGAAACTCCATCAGGGATGATGAATAGCGTAGGACTTGAAAATCCTGGAGTAAGAGGTTTCATAGAAAATGAACTTCAGTTTTTTAAAGAACTAGATACGGTTAGAATTGCAAATTTAGGTGGAGGAACATTAGATGACTATATAAGCGGTGTAGAGTTACTAAACGACCAACCTATAGATATGATAGAATTAAATATTTCTTGTCCAAATGTTAAGGCAGGAGGTATAGCCTTTGGGATAAAAAATGAGGTTGCAAGGGAAGTTGTAAGAGCTGTAAGAGCAAAAACTAAACTACCATTAGTTGTAAAGTTATCACCTAATGCTGAAGATATAGTGGGGATGGCAAAGGTATGTGAGGAAGAAGGCGCAGATGGAATATCATTAGTTAATACTTTCAAAGCTATGGCTATAGATATAAATAAGAAAAAACCGGTATTTGAAAATATATATGCTGGGTTATCTGGACCTGCAATAAAGCCTATAGCTTTAAGAATGGTTCATGAAGTTTGTAAAGCAGTAAATATACCAGTAATGGGAATGGGTGGAATAGCTAATTGGCAAGACGCTATAGAGTTTATAATGGCTGGAGCTACTTGCGTACAAGTTGGAACTGCTAACTTTATAAATCCTAGAATTGGATTAGATATAATCAAAGGAATAGAAGATTATATGGATAGAGAAGGAATAAAAAGCTTAGATGAAATTAGAGGTATAGTTTAGGTAATTTTAATGAGGTAGCTACGGATGATAAATAGTTGTTTCAGTCGCTAAAGACCTAAAAAACATGGTCTTTAACGCTTCTTCAACAAAATATTTATTATCCTGCGCTGAGCTTAAGTTAAAATTACTGTGGATGAGGAAAAGAAAAAATAACTATAAGGGAGAATATAATTATGAGTAATGTAAATGTTGTTGAAATATTAAAAGAATGTGATGCTTTATTAGAAGGGCACTTTTTATTATCTTCAGGAAAGCATAGTAATAGATATGTACAATGTGCTAAAGTTTTAAGATTTCCAAATCAAGCTGAGAAAGTCTTAAGTACTGTAGTTGATCAAATAAAAGATTTAGGAATAGACTTAGTTGTTGGACCAGCTATGGGAGGAGTTATAGTTTCATATGAATTAGGGAGACAATTAGGAAAAGAATCTGTGTTCACAGAGAGAAAAGATGGAGAAATGCAATTAAGAAGAGGATTTGAAGTTAAGCCAGGGGCTAAGATAATAATAGCTGAAGATGTTGTTACTACTGGTAAGTCTACAATAGAAACAAAAAAAGCATTAGAGGCTTTAGGGGGAGAAGTTATAGGGGTTGCATGTATAGCAGATAGAACTAATCATGATATAGGAATGCCTATATACAGTGCAATAAAATTAGAAATACAAGTTTATGAAGCTGATGGATGTCCTTTATGTAAAGCTGGAGAGATAGATTTAATAAAACCAGGAAGTAGAGAATTTAAAGAACTAGGTATGTAATATAATTAGTGGGTTTAATTGGAAAATTAATTATCTCAGTCGCTAAAGACCTGAAAATACAGTCTTTAACGCTCATTCAATAATAAATACTCCAATTAAAACATAATGATAGCTACATTTGATGGGGAAAAAAGAAGGTAATAAATGATTAGTCATTTATTACCTTCTTTTTATTCGGAACGCTTATCCTTATTTACGCATATAGATAAAAGTATATCTTGTCTACAAGATTATATTTTAAAGCGCATAAGGAGGCATTATGAAGAAGAGACATTCTAAGTTTTTGATTTTTACTTTAGCTTTAGCTTTGGTTTTAACTAATTTAACATTCATTTCATTTGCAAATACTAAATCACCTAGTTCTAGTAATATTCCAGGTGATATAAACGCTATGCCTTTCCATATAGGTCAAAAGATTAAGCACGATACTAAGGAAAATCAGTTCAAGAAAGATTCAAATATTGAGCCTTTAGGAAAGCAAGATACACACGCAACACTTAAGTCAGGTAAGTCTGCAAAGCTAAGTAAGTCTGCTACTTATACCTATAATGATCTTAATAAATTAAGTTATAAGGAGTTAACAGATTTATTAGTTACGATAGATTGGTTTCAAATAAAAGATATTTTTGTTTATAATGAAGATGCTTACAAATTTTATAATGATGAAGCTCGTGTTAATGCAATTATTAAGACGTTAGAAGATAGAGGAGCAACTTATACTGCTACTGATGATAAAGGAATACCTACTTTGGTAGAAGTTTTAAGATCTGGTTTTTACTTAGCTTATTATAACGATTCACTTAGTCATTTATACGATAGATCTTATAGAGAAAAGTGTATTCCTGCCATGATTTCAATTCAGAAAAATCCTAATTTTAAGATTGGGGAGTCTGGTCAAAATAATGTTATTCAGTCTTTGGGTATGTTAATTGGAAATAGTGCTTGCAATGTTGATGTTGTGAACAATTGTATGCCTATTTTAAATCAGTTTAATAGCAGTTTAGATGCTAATTTAAAAGATTACTCAAAAACAAATGCTGTATTCCAAATCACTAAGGGGATAGAATATGATTTAAATTCTTATTTGTATCACTCTAATACAACTGCAGATAAATCACCTTGGTTTTCTAAAGTTGATGGATATATAGATGCTGTTACAAACTTTGCTATATTAACAAATGTAACTGATGATAATGATTGGTTAATTAATGCAGGGATGTATTATTGCGCTAAATTATCAAATTTCCATTCAAATTCAACAAATATTCAAAAGAAACTTGATAGCTGTTTAGAAATTTATCCATATTTATCTATTCAATATTTTGATGCAGTCGATTTTATTTCATATTATTTCAATGGGAAGTTAGTTGATGGAACTGTTCTAGATATTAATAAAATAAGAGAAGAGGGAAAATCACACTATTTACCTAATGTGTATACTTTTGAAGATTCATCTATGGTAATACGCACTGGTGATAAGGTTACGAAGGAAAAAGTTCAAAGATTATATTGGGCATCTAAAGAAGTAAAAGCGCAATTCCATAGAGTTATAGGAAATGATAATGAACTAGAAAAAGGAAATCCAGACGATGTTTTAACTATGGTTTTATATAATAGCCCTAAAGAATACAAACTTAACCAACCTCTATATGGATATAGTACTGATAATGGTGGTATGTATATAGAAGGTGACGGCACATTTTTTACTTATGAAAGAACTCCTGAGGAAAGTATATTCAGTCTAGAAGAGTTGTTTAGACATGAGTACTGTCATTATTTACAAGGTCGTTACATGGTTCCTGGTATGTGGGGAACTGGTGATTTTTATCAAGGTAAGGATTGGAGATTGACTTGGTTTGAAGAAGGTAGTGCAGAATTTTTTGCAGGGTCTACTAGAGATAATGATGTACTTCCTAGAAAATCTCAAGTTTCTGGTTTAGCAACTGATCCAGCGAAGAGATTTTCTACAGATAAATTACTTCATTCTAAGTATGGATCTTGGGATTTCTATTATTATGGTTTTGCATTTTGTGATTATATGTACAATAATAGATTAGATATATTTAATAATTTAGTTGATAACATTATATCTAATAATGTATCTGGATATGATTCTTATATAGAAACATTAAGTAAAAGTACTACAGTAGATCAAGGTTATCAAACTCATATGCAAAACTTAGTTGATAAGTATGATTCTTTGACAGTTCCACTTGTTTCTGATGATTATTTGGATACTCATGATGCTATTGATTTAAATAAAATTTCTTCTGATATTAAAAATATAGCTCCATTAAAAAATGTAAATATAGTTAGAGAAAAAGGCGAATTTTTTGATACATTTACTTTAACAGGAACTTATACAGGAGATACTTCTAGAGGAGAAGCTAAAGATTGGGAAGCTATGAATAATAAATCTAATGAATTTTTAAATTCCTTAGAAAAACTTCCTTGGTCTGGTTATAAGACTGTTACTAATTACTTTGTTGACTACAAGGTTAATAATAATAAATATGAATTTGAAGTTGTGTTTACTGGTATTTTACCAAAAGGTGAAGTTATAGAAGGTGATATTAAAGAATCTGAGCCTAATGATAACTTTGAAACTGCTAATTCAATATCTTTAGAAAAAGAAGTTAAGGGTTCTTTAAGCAAAGATGATACAAATGATGTGTTTTCTTTTGAAATTAAAGATCCTAAAACCATAGAAATAGTTTTAGACAATATAGACAATCACGGACTTAACTGGCTTTTATATAAATCTGATGATTTAAATAATTATGTTGCTTATCCTAGCATTGAAAATAATTTATTAAAAAATACTTATAATGCAGATGCTGGTTTATATTATTTATATGTCTATAGTTATGACTCTTTAGATAGTAGTTATACAATTAATATAAAATAAGTTATGAAATTTGAAAATGAATTAAAAGTGATAGTGTATATTAATTAAATAATAGACCTCGGAAGTGTATTGGTTATAAGACATTTCCGAGGTCTTTTATTTTCTTTTATTTTTCAAAATTTGAAAATTTATTTAACTCATCTATAAATAAAGTTGTTGTACTTGATGGTTTTATATCTTTTGGTGTTATAAAAGAGAAGTATCTATTGTAAGTATCATTTAAACTAACAGTTGCTAAAGAATCTCCTTCTGAGTCTGTTACCAATTTAGATATAATTGAAACTCCAAGATTGCTTTTTACAGCTTCTTTTACAGCATGATTACTTCCTAATACCATTATCTGTCTAGGTGTTATTTTATTATTACTTAAGAATATGTTTAAATATTCTCTTGTTCCAGAACCTTCTTCTCTTACTATCCATTTTTTATTTTTTATTGAATCTATATTAAAGTTTAATGGATCAATTTCTAAATCTGGAGAAAATGTTAAAATCATACTATCTTCAAAGAAGAATTTTTGATTGAAATCAAATGAAGTAAGGCTTCCTTCAACCAACCCAATATCTAGGTTTGAACTTTTTACTTTTTCACAAATTTTATGTGTATTTTCAACAAGCATTTCTACTTCTATATCTGGATATTTTTCAGAAAATACAGCTAAGAAGTTAGGTAAAAAGTATTCGGCAATAGTTAAACTAGCGCCTATCTTTATATGACCTTTGATTGAACTAGAAATACTGTTTAGTTCATCCTTTACTGACTCTATAGATGTTATTATTTCTCTAGCTCTTTTATATAATAAATATCCATTATCAGTTATAGATATGTTTTTCTGCTTAATAGATCTGTTTATTAGAGTTGTATTAAAATAATTCTCTAGATTTTTTATATGAGTACTTACTGTTGGTTGAGATAAATTTATACTTTCACCTGCTTTGGTAAAATTTTGATGTTCAACAACTGCTATAAATGTTTTAAACTCTTCTATCATTAAAAATTCCTCCTTGGATTAAATCATCAAAAAAAGTAATGGTTCATGAAATATAGATAAAGTATCAACTTTAGAAATGGTTAAGATGATAAATGAAGAAGATAAAAAGGTAGCAAATGCAATAGAAATAGAACTACCCCAAATAGCAGAAGCCATAGATGGAATAGTAGAGAGAATGCAAAAAGGTGGAAGGTTAATATATATAGGAGCAGGGACTTCTGGAAGGTTAGGAATACTAGATGCATCAGAATGTCCTCCAACATACGGAGTATCAGAAGAATTAGTTCAAGGATTAATTGCAGGAGGTCAAGAGGCTATATTTAGAGCTAAAGAAGGTGCTGAAGATTCTAAAGAGTTAGCTGTATTAGATTTAAAGGATAAAAGTTTAAATGAAAATGATACGGTAGTGGGTATAGCTGCATCAGGTAGAACACCATATGTAATAGGGGGATTGGAGTATGCAAATGAAATAGGAGCCCTAACGATATCAGTTACATGTAATGCAGATTCACAAGTAGCAAAGGAAGCTAAAATAGCAATATCTCCAGTTGTTGGAGCAGAAGTTGTAACAGGATCTACAAGATTGAAGTCAGGGACAGCCCAGAAGTTAGTATTAAATATGCTGTCAACAGGAAGCATGATAAAAATGGGAAAAGTATATGGAAACTTAATGGTAGATGTGAAAGCAACAAATGAAAAATTAGTTGAGAGATCTAAAAAAATAGTATGTGAAGCGACAGGAGTAAGTTTTAAAGAAGCAGAAACTATTTTAAAGAAAACTGGGTTTGATGTAAAGCTATCTATATTTATGATCTTGTCAAACTTAGAAAAAGAAGAAGCTAAAGTAATATTAGAAAAGAATAATGGATATATAGCAAAAGCTCTTAAAAATATATAAAAATAAATAGGAGGAATTGTAATGACAAACCAAGAAATAGCAAAGAATTTAATTGACTTAGTTGGTGGAAAAGAAAATATTAAAAGTGTACAAAACTGTATGACACGTTGTAGACTTGAACTATTTGATTATTCAAAAGTTAAAATGGAAGAATTGAAAAAGTCAGAAGGTGCGCTGGGAGTAGTTCAAGCAGAGGGGCAATTACAAATTATTTATGGACCAGGTAAAGTAAATAAAGTAACTGAAGAAGTTAACAAGATAGTTGGTAAAAAAGTTTTACTAGGTGATGATGCAATAAGAGAAACAAAAGATAAATTAAAGGAAAAGAATAATACGAAATTTAAAAATGCACTTAAAAAAGTTGGGAATATATTCATACCTTTAATACCACTATTTGTAGCATGTGGGTTAGTTTTAGCAGTTAATAATATTGCAGGAGTATATTTTGGAGAAGCATATACAAGTACAACTGCAGCGAAGATAATAGGATTAATAGGAAACGGAGTTTTTTCAGTTTTATCTGTATTAGTTGGATTAAATGCAGCGAAAGAATTTGGATCACAAATGCCTATGATGGGTGGAGTACTTGGAGGAATTTTATCATCTCCAGTACTTGCTGATATAAATTTATTTGGAATGACATTAACACCAGGTAGAGGTGGAATAATATCAGTAATATTAGTTGCACTATTAGCAGTTTATATTGAAAAAGGGTGTAAAAAAGTAGTACCAGATGTGTTAGACTTATTTATAACACCACTAGTAACACTAACAGTTTCAGTTTTAGTTGCATTATTAGTACTACAACCAATAGGTGGGTTTATATCTGATTCAATAGGTTTAGTAGTAGCAAATACTGTAGCATCAGGAAATATGCTAGTTTCTGTTATATCAGGAGCAGTGTCAGGAGCGCTATTCTTACCATTAGTTATGACTGGGATGCATCAAGCTTTAACGCCTATACATGCAGATTTAATAGCAAGTACAGGGGCAACAGTTTTACTTCCAATACTTGCAACAGCAGGTATGGCTCAAGTTGGAGCTACAATAGCAGTTTTTAAAAAGACTAAAAATAAAAGATTAAAAGAAACAGCAAAAAATGGATTAGTACCAGGATTTTTAGGTATAGGAGAGCCTTTAATATATGGAGTAACATTACCTCTTGGAAAACCTTTCTTAGGAGCTTGCTTAGGAGCTGGAATAGGTGGAGCGGTAATGGCATTTTTCAAAGTTGGAGCAGTTGCAATGGGGGTATCGGGATTACCACTTGCACTATTAATAGCTGATGGGAAAATGTTTGTATTCTTAATTGGAGTTGTAGCATCGTATGCAGGTGGATACTTCTTCACAGAATTATTAGGCTTTGAAGATCCAGTAGAATAAAAAATAGTAAAGGACTGACCTAAGGTTTGGGCACTCCAAATATAATACTAAGTTGTGCTCCCAAAGCTTAAAAGATGCTTTGAAGGTCGCTACAAATTAGCATTATATCTGGACCCAGCAAATAAGGTCAGTCCGTTTTTATATGACGAGGAGGAAGTAATTATGAGTTTAGGATTTTCAGTTTATTTTGGACTAGATAATACAAAAGATGAAAATATACAATTATTAAAAGATGCTAATGAGTTAGGATTTACTAGGATTTTCACATCGCTTCATATTCCAGAAGCTAATTATGATATTTTAAAAGTTGAAGTAAGAGAGTTTTTTGAATTAGCAAAACAATATGATATGGATATAATTAGTGATATATCTCCAAATACTTTTAAATTTTTAGATTTAGATAACATGGATTTAAAAGGATTAAGAGATATGGGAGTAAAAACTATAAGAATTGACTTTGGATATACAGAAGAAGAGATCTCTAATATGGGTAAAAATGATTATGGTATACAAATACAATTAAATGCGTCTACAGTAACAGAATCGTTTTTCAAAAACTTAGATAAATTTTCTCCAAATTATGAAAATATAGATGCACTTCACAACTTTTACCCAAGAATCGGAACAGGGATATCTGAGGAATGTATGTTAGAAAAGAATAAGATTTTAAATGATAGAGGAATAAAGGTATGTGCATTTGTTCAATCTAATAACAGAAAAAGAAGTCCATTAAAAGATGGGTTACCAACATTAGAAGATCATAGGAATAAAGATGTAAGACAAGCTGCAAATCATTTGTTTGCAATAGGAAATCAGTCAGTTTTTATAGGTGATTCACTTCCAAGCAAACAAGAGTTAAATGATTTAGCTAATCTTTTTGCTGAAGGAGTAGAATTAAGAATAAAAGTAGATACTAAAGAGAAAGTTTCGTTAAAATTATTAGAAGAAATATATAGTTCACGAACTGATGGAGCAAGAGATGCTATAAGAGCTAGTGAAAGTAGGTTAATATTAAATGGAAATAATATAAAACCTGAAAATACAGTAGATAAAAATTATGGAGATATAACTATAGACAATGAAGGATACAAGAGGTATATGGGAGAGCTTCAAATTTTAACTACAACTCAAGCTCACGATGCTAGAATAAATAAAGTAGCATCAGTTTTACAAGATGACTTTTATCTATTAAAATATATAAAGGATGGTAAAAAGTTTTATTTTAGAAAGGTTTAAGTTATGAATATTTTAGAGTATATAAAACAAAATTATGAAGATTTTACAGATAGCGAGAAGCTTATAGCTGACTATTTACTTTCTAATAATGAGAGTATAATTAATTTATCAGCTAAAGAAATAGGGGAAATAACAAATACTTCGGCAGCTACATTGATTAGATTTTCAAAAAAGTTAGGTTTTGAAAGTTTAAATGAAATGAAGTTAAAGTTATCTATGAGTTTAAGAGATATAAAAGAAAAAGCTGATTTTGAGTATATAAACAAAAAACTTGAGACAACAGATATAATATACGGGATAAAAAAATCGATTGATAAAGTTATGGATAAAACTGTAAATTTAATTCAAGAAGAAGATTTAGAAAAAGCGATAGAGTTACTTTCTAAAGCAAAGAATATATATATATATAGTGTTGGAGTTTCAGGATTAGTAGGACAAGATTTTTATTATAAATTAAGTAGAATAAATAAAAGATGTATAGCACATGTGGACACTCACTTACAAATTACTTCATCTATTTTAATGGAGCCTGAAGATGTAGCAGTTGCAATATCATATTCGGGAACGACAAAAGAAGTAATAAAGTGTGTAGAAAATGCAAATAAAAATAATGTTCCAGTGATAAGTATAACAAAGGCAAGCATAAGTAATAAATTGGAAGATTTATCTGATATAACATTAAAGGTTCCTTATGTAGAAAAATCTTTAAGAGAAGGAGCTATGAGCTCAAGAATATCTCAACTTGCGATAATCGATATGCTATTTATAGGTATGGCTAAAGAAAATATCGAAGAAGTAGAAAATAAATTAGTAGTAACAAGAGAAGCAGTAAAAGATTTAAAGTTATAAGTAAAGATAGGGATATAGTTGTATTTTGCTACACAAGCAAAAAGACGCTTGAAATGTAGCTAAAATACAACTATATTCCTATGCTTATTGTGGAAGAGAAGAAGAAGAGGATGTATTTTGCTACACAAGCAAAAAGACGCTTGAAATGTAACTAAAATACAACTATATCCCTATGCTTATTGTGGAAAAGAAGAAGAAGAAGGGTGTAGGTAGTTGATTTAAAACACTTAAAAGTCAAAGACTTTGGTGTTAAGAGTCAACTACCTACACCCTTCTTTACGATATAAAATAAATCCACAAATTATGAGAAACTAGTGAAAAATATGAAGGAATTTAACTAAAGGAAAAGCATCCAATTTAAGTGAATAGATACTATAAAACAAATAGAATAATATTAAGCAAAGGAGTTAACAAATGAATAAAGAAGGAAAAGTTGTAGTAGCCTCAACAATTTTAACAACTGCACTAGTTTCAGGGTTTACTTTATCACAAGCTCCAATTCTTGCAAATGAAGAATATAAAAGGATAGAGCAGCAAGAAGTAGTCTTAAAAAATAGTGAAGATAAGACTAATAAACAAGAAAATAAAAAAGAGGAAATCGTTAAAGAAGATGAAACTACGGACAAATCTAATAAAAATGAAAAAAAATATAAAAAAGATTATTACGTCAATAAAAATTCAAATGAGCAAACATCAATAAATTCTCAGTATAAACCTACAAATGAACAACAAAATCAAGTAAAACCTTCAGTAAAGCCTGAGGAACCGATAACACCGGAAAAACCAGTAGAACCTCCAGTAAAACCTGATGAACCAATAACACCGGAAAAACCAGTAGAACCTCCAGTAAAACC
>NZ_LBBT01000128.1 GCF_001006285.1 Paraclostridium benzoelyticum | reverse complement strand
AATATTATCTTAAAATTATAATTAAATGACTTATGCACCATATACCACATATTAGTGCATAAGTCTATAAATTAATTGATATTATGAGACATAGTATAAAAGACTATCAAAGTTATACAATATATCAAGGAGGCTTACCTTATGAGGTTTTGGGTTGGATTATATAGATTTTTTGTTGGACTATTTAAGTTTTCACCAGTATTTATACTGGCAGGTTTAATGATTTCGGGGATGAACTGCTTAATAGCAGCTCCAATAGCAACTATATATGCATTTATAGTTGCGTCATTAACAGAGAAGTGTAAGTTTAATGATTTAGTTGATTGTGCAGTGGACAATGTAAAACATTTAAATTTAGTTTTTTTTATACTAATGCTTGCATATGCAATGGCTGAAGCATTTATGTCAACGGGAGTAGGGGCATCCTTGGTAAATATAGCACTTTCTCTAGGTGTAACAGGAAGGACAGTAGCAGTTGTTGCATTTTTAGTTACAGCAATTCTTTCGGTAGCTACTGGAACATCATGGGGAACATTTGCAGCATGTGCTCCAATATTCTTATGGTTAAATCACATGGTTGGGGGAAATATTCTATTAACTACAGCATCTATTGCTGGGGGTGCTTGTTTTGGAGACAATATTGGGCTTATTTCAGATACAACTGTAGTAAGTTCAGGAATACAAGATGTTGAGGTCGTAGATCGAATTAAGTCTCAAGGTCCTTGGTCTATAATTTGTTTAGGAATAACAGTTATTGTTATATTTGCATTAAGTACGTATATGGAATTACCTACTCAAGCTACAAATGCTACAGCTGCTATAAATCAGATCCCGCATCAAGTTATGGTTGATTTAGAAGCTGAAAGACCATCAGCAGTAGAGTTATTAAATCAAGTAAAATCAGGAGTTCCATATTACATGGCAATACCATTGATACTAGTTTTGGCAGTAGCGATAAAAGGACTACCTACACTAGCTTGCTTATCTATTGGTATATTATCATCATTTATATTAGGAACTTTTGCAGGTACTGTTGAATCTTTAAAAGCTTTTTTAGATTTAATGATGTCAGGATTTGCGGATGCAGGTTCATGGGTTATAGTTATGATGATGTGGGTTGGAGCATTTGGTGGAATAATGAGTAAGATGAAAGCCTTTGAGCCTCTGTCAATATTAGTATTAAAAATATCTAGGAATGTAAGGCAATTAATGCTTATGAACGGGTTACTATGCTTCGTAGGAAATGCTGCGCTTGCAGATGAGATGGCTCAAATTGTTACAGTAGGGCCTATAATTAAAGAATTAGTTGAAGAAAATGTAGAAGGAAGTGCAGAGGATTTATACCAATTACGTTTAAGAAATGCAACATTTTCAAGTTCTTTGGGCGTATTTGGGTCTCAATTAATACCATGGCATGTATATATAGGATTTTATTTAGGGATATTAACAGCTGTGTATCCACTTCACAATTTCGTACCATTTGATATTATAAAGTATAATATTATGGCATATGTCACAATTGGGTCAATACTGATATTAACCGTAACAGGGTTTGATAAATTTATACCAAAGTTTGGATTGCCAAGTGAGCCAAAAGTCAAACTAAAGAAAGAAGAGAAAAGTCAAGAAGTAAATAACATAGTTTTATAAGGTTTATATGATTGAATTCAACTAAATAAATAGAACATGATTAGATTGACATAAACATAAATATTTGGGAAATCAACTATATGTGATAAAATAAATGTAAAGAATACATATTAGGAGAGATATAGTAATGAAAAAAAATTTTGTTATGTCATTTAGCGGAGGAAAAGATAGTACACTGGCATTATATCGAATGATAAAAAAAGGTTATGAGCCAGTAGCTCTTTTAACAACTGTAAAAAAAGATGCTGATAAATCATGGACACATGGAATAAATAGAAAATTGTTAAAACAAGTAAGCGAAAGTTTATCAATTCCATTATTAGAGGTTGAATGTGATGTTTGTGAGTATGAAAAAGAGTTTGAAAAGAGCTTAATAAAAGCAAAGGAACTTGGTGCAAGTATTTGTGTATTTGGGGATATTGATATTGAAGAGCATAAATATTGGGACACTGAAAGGTGTAAAAATGCTGGAATTGAAGCTAGTTTTCCATTATGGCAAGAAGATAGAGAAGCATTAGTTTATGAATTTATAGAAAGTGGATTTACAACTATAATAAAAACTATAAATTTAGACTATTTAAATGAAGATTTATTAGGTAAAAAACTTACAAAAAATGTTGTTGATGAAATTAAAAATTCTGGAGCAGACGCTTGCGGTGAAAATGGAGAATATCATACATTTGTAATAGATGGACCTTTATTTAAAGAAAAAATATCTTTTGAAAATAAGGGTGTTGTAATTGAAAGAAATTATGGCCATTTAAATATTTTATAGAAAAAGCTATCTTAAAAAAGATGGCTTTTTTGTGCTACAAATCAAAAAATATACATATTAATGTGCATAAATTAAAAATTGAAGAGGTAAATATAGCTATGGGAATTATGTAAAATAGTAACCATTATATTAACTTAAATTAAAGCAAATAATAATAAAAATAAATACTAAACTAATTTAAGAAGGTGACACTAAATGCAATCATCTAAAGGAATTAAGTTTTTTATTTTTTTAATAATAAATATGCTAATAGTATTATTGCCAAATGATGTTTATTCAATGCAAAAAAATCAAAAAATACCGCAAGAAGTTATAATAGGGGGAGAATTATTGCATATGGAATTAAATACTGAAAAAGTAATGATATTTGGAGTAGAAGAAAACTTATATATTAAAAATTATGATTTAATAGACTGTATAAGTGGAGATGCAGTAAAAAGGATATTTAATCAAAATGAAAAAAATGTATTATCTAAGCAAGATATAATAAGTATTATTATATCTATGAAAGAAGATGAAAAAATAAATTTGAGTTTAATAAGAAAAAATAAAAAAATAAATGTAAGTGTTGATAAAAAACAACTTAAACCAGAATATTTAGTAGATAAAATTCCATATACAGCAACTTTAACTTATATAAACCCACAAAATTTAAATTTTGGAGCAGTAGGTCACGATATTAAATTTGAGGGAGATCAAAAATTAATTACAAATAAAGGCGAAATATATAAGTCAAATTTATCTCGTATAAAAAAATCATCTAAAAAGTATGTAGGAAATATAAGTGGAAATAAAAGTAAAAATTTATTAGGAATAATTACAAATATTGGAAGTCATAGTGTCAAAGGTAATATAAACTCACTACAAAATAGCAAAGAGAAAAAAATATGTAAAATTGCAAGTGAAAATGAAGTTAAATTAGGACAAGCTTTTGTAGTTATGAAACACAATGAAAGTGAAGAGAAGCATTATAAAATAAATATTACAAAAATTAATAAAATGGATAAACAAATAGAGAGTTTTGATTTTAAAGTAGAAGATGAACAATTAATTAAAAAATATGGAGGAATAACACAAGGAATGAGTGGATCTCCAATTATTCAAAATGATAAGTTAATAGGATCATTATCATATGTAATGACTAAGGATACTTTAAATGGGAATGGAGTTTATATAAAAACAATGATGAAAGATTAATCTTTCATCATTGTTCTTTTTTAAATTCAATCCAAATAGGAGCTGTAACCGATATTTTATCATTATTTTGATAGATTTTTACATAATAATAAGAATCTTTTAAAGTAGAAAGCTTTAATTCAAGTTTAGCTAAGTTGGAGCTAAAATTTTTATATGCAACTATTTTTCCATCGTTAGAAATCACTTCAATTCTTTTAATTTTGTCTTTAAGATCATTATCAATTACACTTATATTAAAATATAAATTTGATGTATTTTTTATAGTAGAACCCATCACTTGATCATTTATACTATAGTCTATTTTTATATTCTTATCTTGAGTAGCATATACTCTCATGTTTTTTAAAGAATCATAAAAAGAATTTTCGTTCAGTCCTGTACATAAAACAACTGTTCTAAATTCATTTGCCACTCCCCAATCAGTTCTATGATTATCTTGATTAGATGTAGGAGCTAGATGCCAACCTAAATCTAAAGCTTTTTGATATTCCTCAAAAGCTATTCTGTTTTTAATTATATCACTTTTATATCCATTACAAACTTCAATTAAAGAAATTACACTATCTGCATCTTTATTGTATTTAAAGTTATTAAATCTTCCAAATGTATCACAAGGATGATTAAACTGAGCAATTAAATCATCATGTTTAGAAATTTCTTTGTAAAAATCTTCTAAATTAGAGTAAAGAGAATCATTTGTAGATACAAAGCCATTAGTATTAAACACATTTATATGACCTATAGGATCTTTATTATTTTTAAAAGGATAAGTCATTTCAAAACCTTTAAGAGCTAAAAATTTATCATTAGAAGTATAATCATTTGATACATTAATTAAACTTGTCCATTTAGAACTTAAACTTCCATCATCTAAAGTAACTTCTGTATCTTTATCTAACATATTTGAATGATCTGTTATTGCAAAAAAATCTAGTTTAGCTTTGAATTTAGAAGTATAGTAAGCATCTTCAAAACTACCATGGCCATCACTATTTGATGTATGAGCATGGATTAGACCATAATAATGGTTATAATTTGGAGACCCAACATTAAAATACCATTCAGCCTTAGATTTATTTTTATTTATATCACTGACATGAACTTCTATTATTTGAGTACCTCTTTTAAATTTATTTTTAGGTTTATAAGAAATTGAATTATCTTCGATTTTGCAATACTTAGTAACATCTTTATAATTAACAAAGAACTTAATACTTTTTAAATCTATATTATTTTCATCTTGAAAAGTAGCTCGTATAGTAGGTTTAGAAATAATGTATTGCTGTGCATTAATAGGAGAAACGATATCTATTTTAGGAGCTGTAGTATCTTTTAGGTTTAAAGAATATACATTTAAAGTTGAAAAAATAAATATAAAAAATAATATGCATATATATTTAAGTTGTGCCATAATAATCAGTCC
>NZ_LBBT01000127.1 GCF_001006285.1 Paraclostridium benzoelyticum | reverse complement strand
TAAAATATATATGTACTTATTTTTAATGAATGATAGTTTTATGTTTATTTTAAAATAAAAAACCAGCTAAATATACTTATGTGTATATTTAGCTGGTTTTTTTATTTGCCTTTATGACTATTTTGAAGGTAAAATTTCTATCCAATAATTATCTGGGTCTGCTATAAAATATATACCCATATCTTTGTTTTCAAAACAAATGCATCCCATTTCTTTATGTAAATTATAAGCTGCATCAAAATCATCAACTCTTAATGCTAGATGGAACTCATTATCTCCTAAATTATATGCTCTATCCCATTCTTTAAGCCATGTTAGTTCTAACGTATGTGTAGTTTCTCCGTCTCCTAAATAAGATAGTATAAAACTTCCATCTTTTGCTTCATGTCTTTTTACTTCTTTAAGCCCAAGTGCCTTTTCATAAAACTCTAAACTTTTTTCTAAATTTAACACGTTTATATTATTGTGACAAAATCTAAATTTCATATATAATCCTCCCTGTATACATTAATAATTGCTTATTTAATTATACTAATATTAATTTATATTATAATCAAGTACTTACTAAAAAGTTAGTATTATGTTAAATTGTTTTATAGGTTAAAATATAGTAAATATCCAATAAAGGTTGTGATGTTTTTGATTATTAGAGATGGTAAAAAGTATGTTTGTAAATTAGATTTGGCTTTTGAAGTAATTAGAGGAAAGTGGAAGGTAATAATCCTATGTCATTTACTAGAAGGTCCTAAACGTTTTTTAGAACTACAGAGAATTACTTGTGGTGTAAGCCATAAAGTTCTAAATGAAAAGTTAAAAGAAATGGAAAACGATGATTTAATCTGTAAATTAGTATATGATGAACTTCCACCTAAAGTAGAATACTATTTGACAGCAAAAGGCAATGATTATGCAAAGGTACTTAAGAGTATAGAAAGTCTTGGAGATAAGTATTTCGACATGTAAAAAGGAATCAATTAAGATAATTGATTCCTTTTTCTCTTTATATTAACTTATCATCTTTTAATAATTTTAATAAAGTTGGATTTAAATTAAACTCTTTTATAAGATTATCAACTTCTTTCATTGCTCTCTTTTTCTTTTCTTGTGAAATAGAACCTTTAGAAGCTCTTATTAAAATATTTTTAGGCGAATGTGCTATATCTATAAATTCAAGAATTTGTGTTTTATATCCTAATGCTTCTAATAAATTTCCTCTAACCGCATCTGTCATAAGAGCTGATACTCTTTCCTTTATAATTCCATACTTAGTTAATATCGAAAACTCATCAGAATTTATCTGTTCATTAAATTCATGCTGACAACAAGGGACTGAGAAAATCATTTTTGTATTCCACTTCACAGCATTATAAAGTGCATAATCTGTAGCTGTATCACATGCATGTAAAGTTATAACCATATCCACATTATCAGTGTACTTATATCCATTTATATCTCCAAGTTCAAATTTTAAATTTTGATAATTATATTTTTGAGCTATATCATTACATTTCTTTATAACATCTGCTTTTAAATCTAACCCAATCATTTTTACATTTATTTTTTTTATCTCAACAAAATAGTAGTAAAGTACAAACGTTAAATATGATTTTCCACATCCAAAATCTAATATAGTTAATTCTTTATAATCATTTTTCTTTATCTCATCATCAATTATTTCAATAAACCTATTTATTTGTTTATACTTATCGTATTTAGATTTAACTACTTTTCCTTCTTGTGTAAATACACCTAAATCTATTAAAGGCTGTATTAACATACCTTCTTTAAGTATATAATTTTTTTCTCTATTATGACTTTTATTTACTAAGTTTTCATTACTGCTTTTTTTCTTACCCAGAAATACCTTACCTTTCTTAGATATTTTTAAATCATAATTAGTATTTTCAGACCAAGCAGCTACTTGTTTATAATTCTCAAAAGTCATTTCAAATAATTTTGTTTCTATCATTTCTAACTCTATATTTTCATGAAAAACTTGTTTATCTGTATATTTCTCTATCTGATAGTATTCTTTATTATTTTTTTCCTTCAATTCAATATTAATTTTATTATATTTAACATCTTTATTTAGCTTATTACTAATAACAACTTTTAAAAGCTTTTCATTTGTTATTTCTTTAATCTTAATCTTTAATTCTTCCATAATGTCACACCTTATCATTTCTAATTTTAGTTTTTGATACAACAAATACTATTATATATTACAACTCTAATAAGTTAAACTATTTTGTATAAATGTATCTATTATTATTTCAATCAATAATGTATATAAAATAAAAAGTAGAGTACTAAAATAAATTAATACTCTACTTTATTTTTAAACCTTTACTTTCTTCTTTTATTGAAAGTACTTGCTGCTAATCCTATAGTTGAAATTGTAAATAACCCTATATACGGTAACATACTATTATCATATGTTTGTGGACTATTTGAATTTTTTGATTCATAACTAGTCTTATTATCAGAACTATTTATTTTATCTTTTTGACTATCATCTTTCCCTTGATTTGAACTAGTTATATTTTCTTCATTCTTTAAGTTAGAATCATCTTTTTTAATTTCCTCTACAACTATAGGATCATTTGTAACTATTTTACTTATTGCTTGATTTTCTTCCTTTATTTCAAATATATACAATTTATCGTCTATTTTGTATCCCTCTGGTGCTTTTGTTTCTTGGTAATAGTAGTTTCCATATCCTAAGTTATCGAATTCTACTTTTCCTTCTTTATTTGTCATAGCTTTCGCTATTTCTTTTTTATTACTATCAAATATAGTAAACTCTGTATTCGCTAATACTTTTTTACTATCCTTTGAATCTGTTTTTGTTATTTGTATCTTTCCTTTTATTGCATCATTTTTAACAACTAAGTTGATATCTGAATCGGAATCTAATTTTATTTCAAATTGTATAGGATCAGTGTTTAAAATGTATCCTTGTGGTGCTTTTTTTTCAACTGCTTTATATTTACCTGGTGAAAGATTTAAATTAGCTATTCCGTCTTTACCTGTTGTTACACTTGTTACTTTCCTTCCACTTGAGTTTTGAATCTCAAATACTGCACCTTCTAATACTTTTTTCTCATTATCTGAATCAACTTTTTTTATAGTTGCATTATGATTAGATTGTGTGTTTAGTATATTTCCTAAATCTACAGTAGTTCCTATTTGGTTTTCATTTATACTGAATTTTATTTCTTTACTATCTAAGTTATATCCTTTAGGAGCTTTTATCTCCCTTAAGTAATATACTCCTGGATTATCTATTGAGTTTGATAATATTCCATTTGAATCACTATTTAATGTAGCTATAACCTTTTTATTACTATCCATTAAATTAAAAGTTGCTCCTAAAAGTGGGGATTTTGTTGTACTATCAATTTTTTTTGCAGTAAATCTATAACCTTTTTTCGTTTCAACTTTATTAGTTGTAGAGTTGTTTATCTTTGCAACATTAGTTACAATTTTCCCATCTTCAACTTTAGAAAAGTCCGTTTTTATTTTTACTTGAAGTGGTTCTCCATACTCTATTTCTTTTTTATCATTTGTAATTTTTATAGTATTGCTTTCTTTATCTATGTTTACATTAAAATGTTCTGGAGCCTCAACCCCTAAAATTTCAACCTCAGGATCTAACTTATCTGTTAAATTTAAATACCCCTTATCAAAATATCCATAACAATCAAAATCAATTGTGTAATTTACTATTTGATTATCACCTTTTTTAAGTAATGCCTTATCTACTTTTTTTCGTGCATTTATAGCCCCTGCATTCATTTCATATCTTACAACATTTTGAACATCTTTAGATTTATTATCATAACTTAATTTTGCTTTATTTGTGTAATCCTTTTGTCTCTGTGTAACTTCTAAGTCATAATAAATTAAATAATGCTTATCTGTATTCCCTATATTAACAGTTAGCTTATTATTTTCAAATTTTATCTTATCTTTCATTTTATCTGTTACCCATTCAAAGTTATCAGATATATCATATGTACCTACCATAATACTTCCATCTACTAATTTCATTCCATCTGGAATGTTATCTTCAATAATTGCATTTGTTACACTTTGATTATTAGGATTTATATCAAGTGTATATTTAACCTTATTGTCATTAAGATTTACTATATTTATAGTATTTCCATTCTCATCTTTTGCTGTCTCACTAGTTCTACTGTATTTAGTTAACATCTTACCATCGTCTTTAGGTTTTACTATTGCTTTTGATGATAATGTTTCATCATGTTTAATTAAATATGCAACATTATCATAACGTTGCATATTTTGTCTTATTATAACGCTATAACTTACTCTATATTTGTTATAAGTAGTTCCAAAATTTACATTAATTGAATTATTTTGAGTATTTATTTTGCTTTGAAAATCTTCTGTTACATCTTTCTCTGGTTGTCCATATTGTGTTTCATAAATTTTTATAGAATTTTTAACTAGCTCCATTCCGTCAGGAATAGTATCCTTTATATATGCATTATACATAGTTGCATATTTTTCATTTACATATACACTGTATTTAACTTTTTTTCCTATGACAGGATTATTTATATTGTTTATTAATGTTCCATTTTCATAACCATCATATCCATCTGGATTATCAACAGTTTTATAAATTTGTCTATCAGTTACAGTAGGAGGATCTACTGGCGGTTTTTCATCTGGAGGAACTATTTCCACATCAATATATTGAACTGTACCATCTAAGTTAACTTCAACTCTTTGTGTTGTGTTAGTTTCAACATTTTTAGCTGTAGCCTTTACACTCATGTATCCACCTATTGCATCATTTGCGCCTTCACTAAACACAGCTGTGACAATTGTTCCATCTACAGTTACATTTTTAAAATGTTCTGGAGGATATTTAGGTTGAATATTTTCAAATACATCCGGCAATTTAAATGTTATTGTGTCTCCTGCTTTTATACTCCCTGGCCCATTTAACGCCTCGTAATTTAAATTAAACTCAACTTGTTCCCCTGATTCCAATTTTGTCTTGTTGCTTGTTAATGTCAACTTAACATTATTATTTTCAGCAAACACCGTCATCCCTGGAGATATAATGTTTAATATTAGATTTAATATCACAATCATACTAAGCATTCTATACCTTTTTTTTGTTCTCACAAAATCACCTCATATTAATTTTTTATAAAAAAAAACTATATTTATATTCAATAAATATAGCCGGTTGCACCACTGACTCCGTATATCCCAGGTGCCCACATACAGGTTATACTTCTTCGCCTCTATTTTTCTTCAATTTTCATAATTCAAATAAAAAAGGCTATATTTATATTTAATAAATATAGCCGGTTGCACCACTGACTCCATATACCCCAGGTGCCCACATACAGGATATATTTCTTCGCCTCTATCTTTCTTCAATTTTTATAATACAAATAAAAAAGGCTATATTTATGTTTAATAAATATAGCCGGTTGCACCACTAACTCTGTATATCCCAGGTGCCCACATACAGAATATACTTCTTCGTTTCTATTTTGTTGATTAATCTACATAATTATAGCGTATTTTGACATTTTTTGCAATATTATATCTTATTATCTCTTCTTACTTTTACTGGTTTTTTCTTTATGTTTATTTGATTGTAGTCTTTCAAGAATTTATCACCTTTATAATTTAATATGTCAACATATGAGTACAGATCATGAACTTCAATTACCCCTATGTCTTCATTGTTTATTCCCTTTATATTGCTAAATGTACCTACTATATCTATAATCCTTATTTTTTTCTTTTTACCCGCATTTAAATATATTCTAGTTACTTCACTATGAATTTTTTCCTTATTATGGACTTTCCTTCTATTTTTAAAAATTGCAGCTGATTTTTGTTCGAACTCATATCTGCCAATTTTTATTTTATCACTTGTTATATCTTCTAAAACATTGATATCATACCCTATATATGCTTTTATTTCATCTATATATTTCCTATCTTTATCACTTACTATAGTTACTGCTTTTCCATATCGATCATGTCTTCCAGTCCTACCTATTCGGTGTATATAATTCTCCTTATCTCTAGGAACATCATAGTTTATTACTAATGATATATCATCTATGTGAATACCTCTACTAGCTACATCTGTACTTACTAATACATTATATTTTCCGTTTTTTAAATCTTTAATTGTAAATATTCTTTTATCTTGAGACATATCACCATGTAGTTGCTCTACTGAAAACTTATCTTTTTTCATTCTTCTATATAATTGAGATACTCTATCTTTAGTATTCAAGAATATTATTGTTGTTTCAGGTTTTAAAGCATATATAATATTTTTTAAAGTTTCATATTTATTTTCCTCATTAGAGTACATCAACTTTTCTTCTATTTTGTTTTTATAAATACAATTTTCATCAATAATAATTTGATTATATTTCCCCATATACATTTCACATATATGGCTTATTTCTTTTCCTATTGTAGCTGAAAACAATCCAATAGTAGACTTTGTTGGAATATTGTTAAATATAAATTTCATATCATCTACAAAACCTTTATTTAACATTTTGTCAGCTTCATCTATAATAAAATATTCTAACTGATTTAAATTTATTGTCCCTCTATTTATATGATCAATTATTCTCCCAGGGGTTGCCACAACTATATGAACTCTTTGCTTCAACTCAAAAATTTGCTCTTTTATTGGCTGTTTTCCAAATATAGCGCTACATCTAATTTTTTTCAACCTCCCTATATTTGAAACTTCGTCTTTTACTTGAAGAGCCAATTCTCTTGTTGGTACTACTATTAATGCTTGTATATTGTTATTTTCAACATTTATATTCTCGCATATAGGAATTCCAAAACTAGCTGTTTTTCCACTACCTGTTCTTGATTTAACTACAATATTTTCTTTATTTAAAAGTTTTGGAACCACTTTTTCCTGAACTTTTGAAGGTTCTAAGTATCCCATGTTAAAAAGCGCTTTAGTTATATATTTATTCAAATTAAATTTTCTAAAATTATTATCCATTTTACCACCTTATTTTACTAAATTAAATTTTTATAGCTATTTATTATATCATATATCAGAACTAATCTTACTTTTTTAACATATATTATATAATCGCTTTGATTTAGGAGGTGAATCAATTTGTGTCGTCAAGAAGGTTTTTTTAAATATTTGACAGTTATGCTAAACAACTCTAACTTGCCCCAAAATAGTATAAATAACTATTTAAAAAACATTAACTTTTTAAATAGTGAACTACAAATAATTTCAAGAAATAAGCCTAACTCATCAGATGAATACTATGTTAATTTAGACCTAAAATCAAATTTAAAAAATGCAATGTCTATAGAGAATAAACAAATCCACAAGTTGATAAAAAATAAAAATCAAGTTGATAAAAATAATCTATATTTTAGTTTAGCTAGTTTTAACTTGTATAACAGTATTTACAACAGTCTTTATTCTAGAAATGAATTTACATCTAAAGAATTATATTACTGCACAAAATTTGATACTCAAAGCAATACTATAAATCTAATAGTTAATAGCTTAAAAGAATCAAGTGAGACTCTATATTTAGATGGATACATCTTAAATCTTAAAAATTTTGCTATAGCTGATTTATTTAATTTTTATATAGAGTTAAGGGATGCTAGAGGAATAGTTTTTGCGAGTAAAATTTTCAAAAACATAGATATAGCCGGTAACTTAGGAGTATATTCTGCAAAAAAAGTATATCTGCCTTTTTTAAGTAAAGAGTATGAACTTTTTAATACTGACTTAAGTACTGTTACATGGTACTATACTTATGATTTTGTTTAAATTCTCAGAATTTATTCATAAATAGAATTTACCTTTAATAAAATTAAATATAATATATTAAATTTTAAAAGGAGAGTCCTAATTATGTTTGAAATAATAAAATTCCCTTATAACAGTCAACCTGTAGCTAGGTTGGATGCAAACAATATAGTTCATAATCATTTATATCACAATTGCCCTATTGGAAAAGTTGATAATAACATTGTTTATGATAACTCCAACAATATTATAGGAAGTATAGATGATGATGGGTTTGTATACTCAAACAACTCCAACTTAGCTCCTATTGGAAATGTTGATAATAATGGTTTGGTTTATAAAGAAAATAAATTAGTCGGTAAAATAAACTTTAAAAACTCTATGTGTCCTAAACTAGCTGGAGCTTCATATCTTTTACTAATTCACGGAAATAGATAATAAATAAAAAAGGCCCCTTGCACAAATGCAAGGGGCCTTACTTTTAAAAACTATTTTTTACAACATATCTTTTTAGCTGTTTTACATAGTTCCTTGTTATCTTCTAGTATAGCCATTAATATTAACTCTTCTAAACCTGGATGACCACATGGAAAATGTCCGCCATCTTCTAATATTCTTATTATTTCTCTTATTCCTGGGTGCCCGCATGGTAAATCCATGTCTGCTAATAAATCATATACAAATTTTCCTAAAATTTCATACACATCATTTTTGTTTCTATCTCTACAAGTTGGGAATTTAACCCATTGCCATCCATTTGAACAATTACACTTACATTTATTACATTTTTTACAGCAATTACATGGTTTACATTGATTCCATTGATTATTGCATTGACAAGTCTTTTTGCAAGAACATCCTTTTTTATATTTGCAGCTCATGCTTTCAGCTCCTATATAGTAATGTATGGATAAAATATCCATACATTACTATATGAAAAGTTTCATTTTTTGACACTATTTTACTTTTTTTATTTTCATTCATTTTTTTGCACCATATTTTACACTTATATATATATTAATATAAGGAGGTGTATATATATGCAAAATAGAAACTTTTTATGTTGTAGATGTAGATGTTGCGGAAGATGTTTTCTATTTTTTAAAATTTGTCCTAGATGTGGTTGCTGTAGACATTGCTGTAGATGCAAATGTGGATGTTAATTGTATTAAAAAGTCGATCTAAAAATAGATCGACTTTTTTTACTTAATAATTATTTTAATTTTAGTACCTTCCCCCACTTCGCTAGTTAATTCCACATCAAATCCATGTGCTATTATAATATCTTTAGCTATTGCCATTCCAAGCCCCGAACCTTTGTGTACCTCTCCAGTGTTTGTTCCTCTATAGTATCTATCAAATATTCTTTCTAAATCTTTTTTCTCAATACCTTTTCCATTATCTTGAATATTTATAATTGTTTCATCTTCATTTATATATTCAGCTTCAACTTTAATTTGCACTTTATCGTCATTATGAATTAATGCATTATAAACAAGATTGTTTATTACTCTCTTAAAAAGCATACTGTCTACTGATTTAATTATAGAATCTTTATTAGAAATAAACTCAACATCTCTATTAGAATATTTAGGATCATTTAAAATTTGAATTACAGAATCTTTTATAATTCTGACTATATTTTCATCTTTTTTGTTTAAAATTCTATCACTGCTTTTTAATTTCATAGTTAAGTTTAAGTCATCAACTAATTCTTTTATATACTCTGATTTTTCATTAATTATAACTCCATAATCTTTAGCTTCTTCCCTATCCACATCATAATCTTCATCACTTAAAATTTCCGCATATCCTTTTATTGAAGATAGAGGCGTTTTTATATCATGAGAAATATTTGCTATCCACTCTTGTTTTAATTTATCTAATTTGTTTCTTTCAATTTCATTACTTTTTAACGTATCTGACAATTTATTTAATTTTTTATACACACTTACATACAATCCTTTTTCTTTGTAATATACATCGAATTTTCCTTCTTCTAAATTTTCTACCCCTTTGATAATATTTTTCATAGGTTTTGTTAATCTTCTACTAAAAATATATCCTACTATTAAAGCTATTAGCAAGTCTATTAATAATATTATCCAGATTGATTTAAAAACAGTATCTGCAAGGTCTCTATTGTTATATGTTATTATATATTTACCAACTTCTCCTCTTCTAAATCCTAACAAATATGTGTATTCTATGTCTCCTACTTTCTTACTTGAAACCAAAATATTATCGGATCCTGAGTTAGGTAATCCACCTGCATACTTATATCCATTTATAAGTTCCATAGGGGTATATTTTTCATTTAGTTTATTCGGAGTATTATAACTATATACTTGACTTCCATCTGCATCTAAAATTTGAATCCAAATATCCTTTTCTTTTAAAATTTTCTCTCCATCTTTACTTAAATCTACTTCATTTCCGTCAATTTTAATAAACTTACTAAATGCTCTAGTAAAGTCTGCTTGTGGAATTTCTTGAGATTTTGATTTATTTGACATCATAACTCCCATTATTCCAATTATATTTAATATAGTTACAATCATAACTACGCAAATAATACTAACTACATATCTTAGTGTTATTTTCCACTTCATATTAATCTTCCTTTAAAGTTAATTTATATCCTAAACCTTTAATATTTTTTATATATTTAGGTTTAGATGGGTTATCTTCTATTTTTTCTCTAAGCCTTCTTATATGTACCATTATAGTATTATCATATCCTATAAAGTCATCGCCCCATACTTCGTCGCAAAATTTCTCTTTACTTATAATTTGCTCTAAGTGTCTAGCCATATATAAAAACATTTTAAATTCTTTAGCTTTTAATTCCAGAGTCTTTCCATGTTTTTTAACTTCTACTTTATCTTCATCTATTTCAAATGGTCCAAACTCTAACTTAGTACTTTCAGGTTCTTCTTTTATTGAATTTAATATAATGTTTTTCTTTAGATTTAACTTTACCCTAAGTACAACTTCTTTTGGGCTAAATGGCTTTGTTATATAATCATCAGCCCCTAACGCAAGCCCTACTAGCCTATCCATCTCTTCAGTCTTAGCTGATAAAAATAAAACTGGAACTTGAGATATAGATCTAATTTCTTTAAACACATCATATCCTTCTTTATCCGGCAACATTATATCTAACACTACTATATCTATATTTTGATTTTTAAATATATCTAAAGCTTCATTCCCTGTTTCTGCTGTATAAATATTGTTGAATCCTTCCTTTTTAAAAACTGTACTTAATAACTTTAATATATCTACTTCATCATCTACTAATAGTATGTTTTTTTCTTTTAGTGTACTTTCCATACAAACCTCCTATATGTCATTTTTCTAACGTTTATTTAATTGTATTTTATCCTAAAAATACCTAATTTACAAATAATGTATATAAAACAAAATGACTAATATTTAATTATAATTAAATATTAGTCATTTTTTATAAATCCTATAACTAGTAGCTTTAAATTTATTTAATTAAAAACTTTCTAAATACATATATATTTAAACCAATACCCATTAATAAAATTGCTACTAATACTATATAAACCAAACTTATAGTCCCTATACTTTGTCCAAATAAACTAATATCTCCCATATACTTTCCTATAATCATTGCTGGCTGCATTATTATATCTATATAGTTTGAGTAATTGATTATAATCATTAATTTTGCAGGTAAAAACTTCATTAAAGTTAATAGCTTTCCTATAACTAAGAATACAGTAATTCCAACTATAGATTCTACTGAGTTTTTAGTTATGAACGAAAATAAACTTGCAAATATTCCAATACTTGCAAATATAATCATCATTGTTAATATGCTTTGAATTGTATAAATATTTATTGAAATTGGGTTTACTAACGTTACTATATCAACTATTCTATATGCTTGTAATGCTCCATTTACTGGTTGTCCGTACTGAACTATAGTTATGCATCCTATTATTAACACATATATTAAATATAAGACTGCTGGTAGTATTATAGATAATGATAGTTTTGAAAATAAAGCTTTAGACTTATTTTTGCTTGATAGTATTATAGAGTCTACATTAGATAATTTTTCATCAGTATATATATTAGAAAATATATATATTGTAATACCAACTATAACAACACTTACAAGCATGTTACTTAATCTATAATTAAAAACTTTGTAAAAACTTACATCTTTATATTCTTTTCCTGAATCCTTATCAAGCTTTAAATTTGCCATATCACTAGTTTTTTTAGTTAGATCATCTGTATTTTTCATACTATTTTGTGATTGTATCTCTTTCAATTCGCTTATCTTATAGCTTAATTTTTCATTTGCTATAGTAGATTCAGATCTATTATCTACCGTATATTTTCCTTTATCATCTACATATGAGTTCTCTGTTTCCAAATCAGGTTTTATAAGGCTCATCATTCCACATAAAAGTAATAAAATAATACTAGATATTATTATTGATTTATTTTTAAATAATTTTTTAATTTCCCATTTAAGCATCTGTTACCTCCTAAAGATAATTTTATAGTTTTTAAATTCCTTCATATTATATTGCATAAATTATCTTTCTTGTAAGAAACCTATACTTGTAAGTCTATATAATACATAACTTCCTAATATACTTATCCCTATAAATACTACAAACGCTATAGGTGATACTCCATATCTTATAAGTTGTTGACTGTACATTCCAAACAATGGTGTAAATCCTAATATTTTTTCACTTATAAAACTTCCTGCTATATATGGTATTCCCATCACTAACCCACATATAAAGAATGGGACTACTGCTTTTTGACTTATAGATGATAACCATAACCCTAATTGTGCAAATAGGAAAGATCCTAAAATTACTGTTAATGTCATTATCATTAACATTTGTAATACTGTTAAATTAGATCCACTATTTCCAAAGTACCAAATGTTTTTTATACTCATTTGTAATCCGCTAAAGTGAATTCCTATTATTATCTTAAAGCTCATAACTCCAAGTATTGATAAATTTATTAAACTTGCAACTAAACCGTAAACTATACTTTTAGCTAAAACTAATTTACTTTTACCATTTTTAGTAGATTTTACTATCGAATCCATATTAGAGCTATATTCTAATACATAACTTCCAGAAAATAAACTAAACATTAAAATTCCCATTAATGGAGATAGTCCATAAAACTTACTAAACAGATCTCCATAACTATCTGATAATCCCCCAGTTCTAACACTTACATATGCTAAAAATAAAGAAAATAGCCAAAATACCATGAGTCCTTTTTTCTTTATTATCTTTTTAAACTCTGCATTTACAATATTATTCATAATTTATACCTCCCTTGAATCTTCTAAGTCAAAATAAAACATATACACGTCCTCAAACCTAGGCTCTATACTCTTTGCGTCAAAACCTTTTATTAAATTTTCACTTATAACTCTAAGTTCTATATCATCTACTCCACGTTGCACACTAACTACTTTATACTTATTTTGTATTGCATAAACTTCACTTTCATTTTTAACTTTTATACTATAAACTTTTCCATTCATATCATCTAATATTTCTTTATGAGTACCTTGTAATAATACCTTCCCATCCTTTATCATTATAGTTTCTTTAGCAACAGATTCTATATCTGATATAATGTGTGTTGATAGTATTACTATAGTTTCTTTACCTATTTGAGATAATAAGTTTCTAAATCTTGCCCTTTCCTGGGGGTCAAGTCCTGCTGTTGGTTCATCTAATATAAGTATTTTAGGATCATTTAAAAGAGCTTGTGCTATTCCAACTCTTCTCTTCATACCCCCTGAAAATTTTGATATTGCTTTATTTCTTACATCATAAAGTCCTACTAATTTTAGTAATTTGTCAGTTTTTTCTTTAGCTATGCTTTTATCCATACCTTTTAATGCTCCTATATATAATAAAAACTCTTTTGCACTAAAGTTTTTGTAAGCATCAAAATCTTGTGGCAGGTAGCCTACTATAGCTCTATAGTTTTCGTCTAAAGTATTTATATCTTTTCCATTGTAAAGAATCTTTCCACTTGTAGGTTGTTTTAATGTTGCAATTTGTTTCATTAAAGTCGTTTTACCAGCTCCATTTGGTCCAAGCAATCCGTAAACTCCACTTTCTAAAACTAAGTTTATATTTTCATTCGCGTTTTTGTATTTGTATGATTTCGTTAAATTTACTATTTCTAATTTATTCATAATTACCTCCATATATTGTGTTCGTTGTTATGGTTATATTATATTTAGATAATCTTAATCCATTATAAACTCAATCTTAAATAATCCTTAAATAAATTAAAATTAAAATAAAAAATAGACACTATGCTTTTTTAATATTGCATCGTGTCTATTTTTTATTTAATTATTATTTAATTCCAGGTAAATTTTTTCTTATAACATGCTCTATTGATGTTTTTTCTATATTGTGGCTATCTGCCAAGTAACTTGTCTCGATTATAGCATTGCTATCTATATCTAAAATGTTACGTTTCAAAGTTGGGTAAGTAAACTTATCAGTTATACATAAAATAACTTTCGATTCATTTCCTGAATATCCTCCATACCCTTGTAAATATGTTATCGAAATACCTAAATTATTTACAATATGATTTCCTATATCTTCAACTTTATTAGACATTACTATAATAGACCTACCTTGGTTAAATCCATCTAATATTAAATCCACTAACTTAGTCATCATATATATTACAATCAAAGAAAACATCGCACTTTCAATACTAAGCACTATTGCCGTAACTACTAAAACAATAATATTTATACTCATTAAAAATGTAGATACAGGTATTTTAAATTTTTGATTTGCCCATACAGCTAGCATCTCACTACCATCTATAGCTCCTCCGAACTTAATAACAGTTCCTGCTCCTAATCCTAGTGCTACCCCTCCATAAATTACTATTAACAACTCCGACGTAGTGACTGGTGGAACTGGTGTTAAAAAATATAAAAATGTAGATGCACAAATGTTAGCCCATAAGGTTTTAAATAGAAAGATTCTATCAAATGTTTTTGATGTAAATAGTAAAATTGGTATATTAAATCCAAGTAATAGTATAAACATAGGAATACCTGTTAATGAATGTATTATTACTGATAAAGCAGTTGTACCACTATCAACCATCCCATTTGGAGACAATATCAACTCAAGACCCATCGCTACAATTAATGATCCAATTGTTATCATTATAAATTCATAACCCGTTCTTATTCTTTTTGCATTAACTTCTTTCATTTTATCACCTCTTTTAATTCCTTATAATTTTATAATAAAATTATTCTATTTTTATAATCATATTATATTATAAATTCACCTAGTTTTCAAGAATTTTCTGAAAATTAAATACATTTTTTTATAATTTATTAATTTCAAGGTTTCTACACTTTTTATTGTGTCAAAAGTATTACTATCTATACATATCCTCGATACAGTTAAATTTTCTATTTATTAATATACCATCTTCACTGTTTATGTGCCTGAATTTTTTCAAATTTAACAATCCACTTTAATATAGTAAGTATTTGTAAAAAATTTTTAACTTTTTCAAGCTTATGTTAAGTCCATATTAATACATGAAATATATTTTATTTCACTTATAATTTCAATAAAATTTGCTTTTACTATAGGATTAACAATCTTTATAAATCAGTTTGATATTTTTAGGTTCACCACTATTAACAATTTTTTAATGTTTATCTAAAATTGTTAAGTTTAAATTTAACATTTTCTTAACATAACTTGTCGAATTTTTTGGTATCATATTATCGTACATAAGAAAGTAAGAAAATTGAAAATAAGAAAATTAACATTTCCGAGGAGGGAACAATCTTGTCTATATTCATAAGTCTTATTGGGGGTCTTGGTTTATTCCTTTATGGTATGAACATAATGGGAGAAGGTCTTCAAAAATCAACAGGTCCTAAACTTGAAAAAGCTATAGAGCTTTTAACTAGTAACGTAGTTATGGGAGTTTTAGTAGGAGCTGTTGTAACTGGTATCATACAAAGTAGTGGAGCTACTACTGTAATGGTAGTTGGGTTCGTTAACGCAGGAATAATGACTCTATATCAAGCAATAGGTATTATAATGGGAGCAAATATAGGTACTACTGTAACAGCTCAGTTAGTATCTTTTGACGCGAGCATATTTTCATCTATAGCTTTAGGGGTAGGTATTGTTTTATATATGATTGGTTCAAAATCTAAACCACAATTAAAAAATATATCAGAAATTCTTATAGGATTTGCAATACTATTTATAGGTATGGAATTTATGAAGGATGCAGTCGCACCTTTGTCTGAATATGCATTTTTTAGAAATATGTTAGCAGGACTTGCAACTCATCCAGTATTAGCATTACTTGCTGGTTTTGCTATGACTACTTGTTTGCAAAGTTCAAGTGCTTCAATGGGTATATTAATTGCTTTATCATCTCAAGGGTTAATGCCTTTAGCTGGTGCATTACCAATTTTATATGGAGATAATATAGGTAGTTGTACTACCTCGCTTATATCATGTGTTGGTGCAAATAAAAACGCTAAAAGAGCGGCCTTAATGCATTTATGTTTTAACGTAATAGGAACATTATTATTTATGTTAATTTTAAATAAACCTATAACAATGATAGTTACACATTTAGATCCAACTGATACAGCTAGACAAATAGCTAACTCCCATACTTTATTTAACTTAATAAATGTTGTACTATTGTTACCGTTCTCTAAATATATAGTTAAATTAGTTATGTTACTTATACCTGATAAGCCAGGCGAGGAAGAAGAATATGATAGTCATGTAACTAAGTATTTAGATGAAAGAATGTTAGAAACTCCATCTATAGCTTTTGGAAATACAGTTAGAGAAGCTCTTAGAATGGGTCGTAAAGCTAAGAAAAGTTTTACATGTTCTATGAATGCATTGCTTGAACATTCTGAAGAAGATGTAAAAACTACATTTGAAAAAGAGAAAGCACTAGATGAGCAACAAAGAAAAGTACTAGATTACCTTATAAAACTGTCCAATAAAACTTTAGATGATAAAATGAGATTTTCTCTAGATTTATTATTCCACACAGTAAATGATATAGAAAGAGTTGGAGACTTATCAGAGAATATAGCTGAGTTAGCCCAGTCATCAATGAAACTTAAAGCTTTTATGTCAGATAATGCAAAATCTGAAATAATAGATATATACAATAAAGTTTTAGATGCCTACACTTTATCTCTTGAGGCAATGAAACAAAATAGTGTAAACTTTGCAAATGATGTTTTAAAAATAGAAGATGAAGTTGATGCTTTAGATAAATTATATAGAGCTAAACATATGAATAGATTAAATATTCATTCTTGTAGTATAGACTCTGGAATAATATATTTAGATTTATTAACTAATCTTGAAAGAATCTCAGATCACTCTGCAAGTATAGCTAAAAGAGTTATAAAAATTAATCAAAATCAATCAGCATAAAAAGGAGATGAATTTTCATCTCCTTTTTTACATTATGCTTTTATCTATAACATCTTTTATATTAACAGATTTATTATCTTCCACTTTAACAACTTCACCTTCCCAGGTTCTTATCATTATATAATCCGATCCCTTTGAGATTAAATATTGAGGTAATAAAGGTGTTTTACCTTTTCCTTTAGGAGCATTTATTATATAAGTTGGAATAGCCATCCCTGATGTATACCCTCTTAGATACTCCATTATCTCCATACCTTCATCTACAGATGTATTAAAATGAGTAGTTCCTTTTACATGTTTACTATGGAATATATAGTAAGGTTTTACTCTTATTTTAAGAAGTTCATGATTTAAGCATCTCATTAAATATTTATCATTATTAACTCCATTTAATAAAACTGCTTGATTTCCTAATGGAATTCCGTTATTTGCTAATTTTTCGCAAGCTTCTTTTGTTTCTTTTGTTATTTCCATTGGATGGTTAAAATGTGTATTTATATATATAGGATGATATTTCTTTATCATATTGCAAAATTCATCAGTGATTCTTTGGGGCATAGTTACTAAAGTTCTACTTCCTAATCTTATATAATCTACATGATCAATTTTTCTTATTTCACTAATTATCCACTCTAGCATATCATCATTAAGCGTAAGTGGATCTCCCCCAGTTATAAGTACATCTCTTATTTCTGTATTCTCTTTAATATAATTTATAGACTCTTTAATTACTTCTTTGCTTTTTTGGCAATCTTCTTGTCCAATATTTCTTCTTCTTTGACAGTGCCTACAGTACATAGCACACTCATTTGTAACATTTATAATTAATCTATCTGGATATCGTCTAGTTATACTACCTGCTGGATTAGTGAATTCTTCTCCCATAGGATCTAAATCACTTATTGATTCATCTAGTTCTACACTAGATGGAATTGACATTAGTTTTATTGAATCATATGGGTTATTAGGATCTATTAAACTTAGATAGTATGGAGAAATCGCCCATCTAAATTTACTTTGAACATTTTTAATATTTTCAACTTCTTTTTCAGTTAAACTTAAAATTTTACTAAGAATATCAACATCAGTTATCCTATTAGATAACTGCCATTTATAATCATCCCAGTCTTCTTCTTTTGCATTTAAAACCTCTAAAATTTTTCTTTTTCTATGCTTTATGGATTCTTCATTTTTAATACCAGTTGGAATTGTATCTTTAATTTTTATATAATCTTCTATTCTTGATTTTAACTCTGATGCTCTTTCTAAAGAAATCTTATTCTTCTCATTCATAAGCAACTTCCCTAAGCTTTGTTACTTAGGTTCCCCCTTCCATGTCATAGTTGTATTTTTTTTAACATAATTAATGACTGATTACTTGCATTTTTTTATTCTTTGAATTTATTCTATCATATTTTTTCTCTTTTTTCAATAAATTCTGAAATTTAACAAAATTAATAGGTCTTAATTAAATTAAGACCTTCTAATTTCATTTATATATAATGTTTTTTATAACTTGAACTCCATTTTGAATCATGCTATTAAAAAATACTATATTCATAATTTCCGCATTATGTATTTTAGGTATATCGTAAGTATCTACTAAATTCATTGGTACTATAATTTTCTTATAAATATTATTTTGATTAAAATATGACTTTAATGTAACTGCAAATTGATAAATACAAATATCAGTACAATCTCCAACAATTATAATGTTCTCAATATTTTTAAAGCTTATCTCATTCAAACAGAAAAATCCATTAGTAGAGTTTTTAGGTACTATTTTTATATTGCTAATAGCTTTTATTTCACTAACAACATCACTTTCTTCATCATCACTTAAGCAATGTGTTTGGTAACTATGTAACTCTATAGAATCTTTAGTATGGCTATCCGTAAATGCTACCACTTTGCAATTTTTACTAGCTACATAATCACCTAAGTTTTTAATTGGATTTATCAAATTTTCTACTCTATCTGAATATAAAGAGCCTTTTCTAGCAAATCCATTGTTCATATCTACAATAAATAATATAGTTTTTTCCATATCAATATCATTAATGTTTATATCTTCTAATTGGGTTAAAACCTCTTTCATATATTTTAAATCATTTAATAAATTTTCCAATTTACCACCCCTTTATAAATATTTATTACAATGATATCAAAGTATTTATATATCATCAATTAAAGCTTTTCAAAAAAATTAAAAAGTATAATTGTATGTATACAATTATACTTTTTACACTTAGTAGTAAACTATACTTTCAATTATATTTAATTCTTCTTCTTTGCTATTTATTAAGGTTAGGTTTTCTTTAAATCCTTTTTTAAATTTTACTATAGCTAAATCACCTTGTTCTGCTTGAAGTATATTACCGTTTTCTAATTTTATTTTAAAACCTCCATTTAAACTATAAAAACAATTAAATTCATACCTGTAACAATTATCATTTAAATTAATTTTAGGCTCTAAATTTATTTCTGATTTTACATTTATGTATCTTAATTCTCCAGTACAATCTTTGCTTGTCATCAAATTAAAATCTGTAGCTTTTCCATAGCTTATAGTATTCCAATCTCCACTAAAGCTATCTACTTCAAATTTTTCAAGTTTTTTATCATAATGATTTTGATGACTTAATAGTAACTCTCCATCTAAAACCATTATTTTCCTTTTTATATTTGGAAGTTTAGTAAATTCTGATTTTTCTAATTCCACAATTGCTGAGCTTATTCTCCATTTAAAGTTTCTCTCTTCATACGAAGAATTTTCAGGATATATATACAATTGATTTGTGATTCCTCCAGACCATTTGTTAATTTTTTGACCTTGTTCTTTTATAATTTTAATCTTACAAGTCAAAATATCCCCCTCCTAATTTAAATACATATTTACCTTAATTATATATTAAATACTATGCCTATATTACAATGTAATAAAATTATTTTAAAAATAAAAACTGTAGAAAATTAAATTCTACAGTTTTTTATTTCTTAATATCTTGCTCTATCTATTCCTCCAAGAACTATATGTGCAACTCCTGCTCCTACTAAAAGAGCCCCTGCCATATTTTTATAATCTTTTTTATCAAATTTATCATGTTTATTTTGCTTAATATCTAAAACAATTCCTGCTGTCGTAACTGCAGTTCCTAATGCTATTGGGATCATACCTTTTTTCATTAATTCACCCTCCATATAAGTTATTAAGTTTTAATATTTTAAAACTCTATAATTAATATCTCACGAATTTTATCTTTACATTCGAAGTAATATTTTCATAATTTGTATAAAAGTATTTTAATTAATATTTATTTTTAAATTTTGGTATACTTTA
>NZ_LBBT01000126.1 GCF_001006285.1 Paraclostridium benzoelyticum | reverse complement strand
ATTTAGATTATATATTATTTAATTTTTATTTTCTGTAACGCTGGTTACACTATTTAATATAAATTATATTAAATAAAAGGATTACCAAACAAACTGGTAACCCTTTTGTAATTATGCTTCATTTAATTCTTTTAATATTTTTTCTAAATCTAATCCATGTATTTCACATGCTTGCTCTAACTTTTCCATTTGAGCTGAAGGGCATCCTATACATCCCATTCCATAATTCATAAGTATTTGTGCTGCATTAGGTTTGGCTTTTATTATATCTGCTATTATAGTTTCTTTAGTTATCATAGTAATCTCTCCTTTGTATAAATTATTTTATGCTTATAACAGAAACAGGACAACCATCTCTAGCATCCTTTGCTGAATCTAATACGTCTTCAGGTATATCTTCTTTTATAGGTACTGATATATTATCGTCATCCATACTAAATACCTCTGGGCAAGTTCCTGCACACGCTTGACATCCTATACAACCATCTCTATCTACAAATGCTTTCATATTTTTATCTCCTTTTTATTTATATTTTAAAATATTATTTTTAAATTTTAATATT
>NZ_LBBT01000125.1 GCF_001006285.1 Paraclostridium benzoelyticum | reverse complement strand
ATATAAATGAATTTATTTTAAGCATTTTAATACCAATTATGCTATATAATGACAAGTTGTACTAAAAATAATACTTTTAGATTTTTATATGTTATAAAATAAACAAAGAGTTTTAAAAATCAAATATAAAAGAGCTTTCCACCGATAATACAGCATGTTTTTTATTACATGTACAATTTTGAACCAGTCCAATTCGAAAGCTTAAATTCAGATATTTCAATGTATTCATTGATACTAAAGACTATTTATGTTTTTATAATAGTAAGAATATTTATTATAAAGTATCAACAAATAATTGTTTATTTTTAAACAATCAAATGCTGTTTTTATGTTTAATTGATTAAAAACTTATAATAATTTTATGAATTGTGGTGATAAAAATGATTGAAATTAATAATTTAGATTTTAAGTATAAATCTAATGGAAATTTAATATTTAATGATTTAAATTTAAATATCAAAAAAGGCGAAATGGTATCTATAATTGGTCACAATGGAGTAGGGAAAACTACATTACTAAATTTAATAAATGGATATTTAATTCCTAATAAAGGTCAAATTTGTATAGATAAATCCATAGCAAAAAAAAGATCGGAAATATTCTTTTTATTTGATAGTGGTGGTTTTTACAATGATATGACAGTAAAAGAAAACTTAAACTTCAAGAGATTAGCTCTTGGGCAAAAAACAAAATACAAATGGGATAATGATGAACTAATAGTTAAATTTAAGATGAAGAAACATTTAACCAAATATTGCTATGAATTGTCATCAGGATTAAAAAAGAGATTATCTTTAATTTTAGGAATAATGTCAAATCCAACAATGATATTGCTAGATGAACCAACTAATGCAATAGATCCAGAAACTAAGGTTTTACTCAAAGGACTATTGATGGATTTAAAGAACAATGGAAAAACTATTATTTTAGTTACTCATGATCTACAATTTTCTTACGAGCTTTCGGATCGAACAATCATATTAAATGAAGGTGAAATAGTATGCGACGAGTATGTAAACTATGAATTTGATGATTTTCAAAAAAAATACTTTGAATATACAGAGGAGAATGAGTAAATGAATGCGATTATTTATAGAGAGTTAAAGTGTATTCTTCGACAAAAAAAGAACATAGTATTATCAATGATAATAATTCTTCTTTTGCCAATGATCATAGGAGCAAAAAATTATAGTTTCATAAGCAAGGAAAGTATTATAGTCATGTTTTTAGCAATAATTCCTTCAACTATTTGCTTACAATTTTCTAACTATACTTTATTATGCGATAAAAAAGATAAAATGAATTTATATATATTGTCTAGTGATATAAATAAATATGTATATATGGGATGTAAAGTTCTGATACCAGTAATAGTATCATTTTTATTTGACTTAATCTTGTTAGGATATGAAGTTCTTTTTATAAAAGATGTTCATACGATCAATGAAGTTCATTTATATCTAACTATAGGTTTATTAGCAGCATTATTAGCGTCATGTATAAGTTTTATGTTAATTTATATAGTTAAAGATGAAATGTATTATCAATTATATTGTGTTCTAAGCTTAATTGCTATATTGGTAATTATTATAACTATAGTTAACCCTTACAAAAGTACATTCTACTTTATTTACTCAATAATTTTCACATCTATAATCATATTATTAGCGGTATCTAAGATTATAGACAAAAGAGTTACTAATAATATTAAGGGGTAGAGAGCAGATATGATTTTTAAACAATATATACAAGAGTATTGTATAAAATATATAAATAATAAGGCAATATCATATTATTCTATAGACGAAGGATCTAGAAAAGAATATTCAAAAATAGAAGTTGTTAAGAATGAAGTTGTATATAAAGAGTCTAATTTGATTAACCCGTTAGCATTTTTAGAAAACCATATTAAAGAATTAGAAATGCTATTAAATTATTATAGTAAAGACATATGTAAATATAATGCAAGTATTGTTTGTTATATTAAAGATCACTTGGAAACAGTTACAATTAATGAGAATTTAGATAAAAGGTACTATAATCTTTTAAGACTTGTCATAAAGGTAAATTCCAATATAAATATTATTTTTGAAGAACCTATAAATATAAATGAAATTTCATTTATCAAAATAAAGGCTATGATAGATAACTTTTTTAAAGAAAATCACCACAAAGTAGTTGCAATATATAATAAGCAAAATCTATTAAAAATAGATAGTGTATTTAAAGAAGTAGAGCTAGCACCTATTTCAAGTGGATATTTCTGTCATGAAATAATAGGTCATCTTTTAGAAAATGATATTTTTAACATTAAAAGGGACCAAATTTCTAAAATGGAGTTTCCTAAGCAAATGACTGTAGTAGATGATATAGAGGGTCACCAACATAAAATAGGGTTAAATAAGCTAGATGACCTTGGTAGAGAAATAAAACCATTAACTTTAATAGATTCTAGCAAAATTAATGAAATAATTAGTATAGACAATAAAGATAACTTAAGAAAAAGTGATTTATATGGGTTTGCGAGGAGTCAAGATTATCAGCATACACCTTTATCTAGAATGAGAATGACAATTTTAAAAGGGAATAAATTGATAACTCCATTAAAAGGAGAGTATATCCACGTATCATCGATTACAAATGGAGAGTTTATACCGTATAAATTTACATATAAATTGATAGGAGAGGGTTATATAAAATATAATCAAAATTCTATATTTTACATACCTAACTTAGAAATAGAAGGGAACATAGTAGATATATTAAACAATATATCTGAAATAGGCGATGACTTAACAATCTCATCAAGGTTTTGTGTTAAAAAAAATCAAGTTGTAAGGGTAGGTATTGGAGCTCCAACAATCCATATAACTAATGTGAAGGTAAAAGGAGTAGGCTATGAGCTGTAAAGATTTAATTTCGATATTAAGTAAAGATAATGATATTAAAAAATTTATTTGAACTAAAGTAAATTACTCTATTTTGGAAATTAAAGACATCGATGAAACACAAACTTGTTCAAAAAAAGAATTAAACTATCCGAATTTGATTATTCAATTAGATGAAGGAGTGTACACAACTAATGCAGCCTTTATAAGCAGTGAAGGAACTATTAATTATAAAAATTTAAAGAAATTAAATATAAACAATTTAAAAATTAATGAAAATTCAACTAGCTATTTAGACACAGGTAGGCATATAGAAAATAAAATATTTAATTATGATGAATTTAAGATATTAGATTGGCTAAGTAGAGAAAAAAAAATTATACGAAATAAAATCAATGAAGATTTCAACATAGGTTTTAAATTAATCTATAAACAAAAAATAAATAAAATATCTGAAAATAAGACATGTGTAAATACTCTTATTTCTAAGGATAAGTTAACATGTGAAATATCGATATTTACAAGAAAAACTTATCGTTTTTATAATAATAAAAATATAAAATTATTTTCATCTATAGGAGATGAAATTTATAAAAATTTAATAAAAAATGATGAGAACTTGCAAGAAAAAGAATTGAAAGGCAAGTACATATTAGAAAATAATGTGGTAATTAAACTAATAAATATTATTTTAGAAAGCTTGTCTGGAGAAAGAGTATTAAGCGAACAATCAGCATTTAATGTCAATTTATTAAATAAAAAAGTATTTTCTTCTAAACTTAGTATATTTCAGCAAAAAATAAGCCCTTTAGATCTAGATGATGAAGGAATGCCTATATCAGATGGATACTTAATTAAGGATGGAATTTTAAAAAATTATATAGTTACCTTAGAACAAAGTATTATTTTGAATCAGACAGTATATGGAAACTGTGAAATAAATTCAGAAGGTAAATTACAATCAAAATATAGTTCACTTATAGTATCTACAGATGAGGTAGATGAATATAGCCAAAATATAATTCAAGATATTAAAATACTAGGAATTGATTTTCAAAATATGAACATATCTATTATAGCGAATCATACGATTAATAAATCAAAATTTAAAAGTAAGATAACTACATTAAATTTAATAGAGTTTTTAAATTCAGCAAAAGAAATTAGAGGAAGTAAATCAAGCGTTGATGATATATTAGTAGGAAATTTTATATATGAATTTTAGCGAATACATGTTAATAAGGAGGGGATAAAAATGTTATGACATTAAACAATTTTATCTAAAAAATTAAAAATTATTTAATACATAGGAGGTAACAAAATGGAAAAACCAATGTTATTTAAAGCAGAATTAGGAGTATGTGTAGCTCAACCTGAATTAGCGGTTATAGGATTTACAGAAGGGTTAGCAGCTCTTACAGCAATATGTGGAGCTCTTGCAATTGTAGCAGGCTAAAAATAGGTGTTTTGAAATTAGAGAGGGAATATATTGTAATGATGTATTACTCTCTACTAACTTCTTTAAAAGGCAGCTATTTTTTATATGGAGGAAAATATGTATATTTCACTAGTAGAAAATAATTATATAAAATTACAGCCAGACTGCAATTTTATATCAGTAGCAATAAAAGGAATTAGAAAAGAGTTTGGAATAAATCAAAGTGCTCAAGATATATTAGAATTATGTAATGGAACTAACTCTCAAGAAGATATAATTGATAAGTTATGTAAAAAGTATAATGAGAATTATGACACTGTAAAAAATTTTGTAAGTCAATTTATTTTGCAATTAGAAGATGGTAATGTAGTATCTTACAATAACAATAAGAATTTAACTCCTTGCAAGATAAAAGGAAGTAAACAATATTACACTCCAGAAGTTGTTGTTTTAGAGTTGACTCATAATTGCCCATTAAAATGTAAGCATTGTTATTTAAATGCAGGAGTTGGAGACTCAATGAATTATAAAACTTTAATGAACGTTTTGGAACAAATGATAGATCAAGGGGTTCAATGTTTTCAGCTAACAGGAGGAGAACCATTTTTATATGAGCATATAGATAAGGTTATAGATTATTTAGTTAGTAAAGAAGTAAAGGTTCAGGTAACGACAAGTGGATATATTTTAAATGATAAAATTTTAAAATGTATTGATAAGTTAGAAAATGTTAATGGACTTATACAAATTAGTATTGATGGATTTAATGAATCACATAACTTTATAAGAGGAAAATCAGATTCATTTGAAAAAACTATAAAATTTTTAGAAGTTATTAAAAATAAGAACGTTCAATTGGTTGTAGCTACTTGCATAGCAGAGCAAGATTTCAAGGAAATAGAAGAGTTATGCATCTACTTAAAGGATAAAGGAGTAGATTTACATAGAATTGGATGGGTGTCTGAACAAGGAAGAGCCAACGAAAATAATATTAAATCTAACTTTGGACCAAATGAAATACATTTACTTATAACAAAACTAAAAGATAAATATGAAGATGAAAAATTTAAAGTAGGCGCATTTGAAGATCATAATTCTAACAACAACCTAAATTGTGGATTAGGCTATAGGATTTTAAAAGTTAATCCATCATTTAAGTTATCTCCATGCCCTATGATTAGCAAAGAGATAGGCGATATAAATAATGAGTCATTAGAATCGATTTATATAAGAAATTCTAAGATCTTTCCTAGCTTGAAAAGTGCAGAGGAGAAGTTGTGCAAAGGATGTGAACTTATTGATAAATGCAAAGATTGTATTGCAGAATCAATAGTTAACTATAAGAATGTAGATAAGTGCCATTGGTATTATTCTGAAGGCATTAAAATACCTTAGATTAAGGAGATACATATGAAAAAGGAAAATATGCTATATACCTTTAAAATTATAAGAATTGTTGTATTGGTGTATTTAATATTCCAGTACTATAACACTAAAGAGATTGAATACTTAATATTTTCAATTCCATTTTTTATAGGTATTTTTATAACTTATATACAAAAATTTAATAATATTAAAAAGTGTAAATGAATGGGTCTTATGTTTAGATCCATTCATTTACACTTTTTTAATCATAGTATAATTTGTAGTTCATAATATCTTATATATTAGATATTTGTAAGTTTATTTATGTTATAATAATAAATGGAAATTACAATCTAAGAGTGACTGTTTCTATACGAAGGATAAAACCTACTTCCAATAGGAAGGAGGTGGAAGTATGGAAATTTTAAGATTATTTTTAAACAATTCCGACGCTATATTTTTTAGCATAGTCGGATGTTTTATTTATGATAAGTTAAAAAGTCACTCTAACGGCAATAAGAGTGACCTAAATAAATAGATATTTTATTTACATAGAAACTTCGCTCTATACCACTAGATTGTAGTTTCTTTTTTTAACTATTCTAGATTAGATATTCCATCACGCCCAGAGTAAAAAACTTCTCCAGTATACATATGAACGGCAAAAGCATCTCCCCCATCATATACAATTTGGTAATAATCTCCTTCTAATGTGTTAATGACGCTACCAGGAGATTCAAATTCACGAAAATTTAGTTCTTTAAGTCTTTTATCACATAGAACAATCGCTTCGCTTTCTGATATCTTCTTTCTTTCTGTTGTATCTTCATTCTCTTTGATTGTAGGCTCAGAATCGCTAATACTTTTATTGTTTGCGATATGTGTATCAATATCTATCAATTTGCCTATATTAGCAGAGTCTTCATAGTATATTGATCCATCACTTTCTTTAACGCAGTATCTGTAATCAGCAGCTATTCCATCTATCATGTAATACACATATATGTATCTAACTCCATTGTATTTACCGCCTGAAGGCATACCAGGTGTATTTTTTCCTAAAGTAAGATAGTCAGTATTTTTAAAGCCTGATAACTTGTCTTTGCATAATTGTAATGCTTTTTCTGATGATATAATGTTTTCATCAGAACTTTTGCTAGTTTGAACTGATCCAAAAGTTTTAGTGAACAACTCTTTTGTTAATCCTAAATCATCCAAGTTTTTATCTTGAACATAATCAGGATTAACTTTAGCTATAGCTTTTTCACTCTCTTCTGTAGTTAGTATATTTAAACTTTTAGATAGCCCTGTAGGTTCAACATTTGGTGACTCTACAAGAGTTACAGATGTATCATTTGTTTTTTCTATTTTAAATTTAGATTTAATTATAATTTCAGGGGAACCATGTTCATTACTTTCAAGTTCGAATAAAACAGTATTTGTATCAGTGGATGTTTTTTTAATTTTATTTACATCCGCTTCATATGGGTATAATGCTACTACTTCATCTTTATTGAAACAGGATACTGTACCTATTTTGCTATCAACGCTATCATCATATAAGTACTTACCTTCTAATAATTTTGCTAATGTTTCTTCTTTATTTTTTGTAACCTCTCCAGTGTTTACTTCTTTTACAACCTCATCTTTACTAATTTTTTTAGTTTTAGATATTGGCCTAAGAACTAGAGTACATCCAACTATTACAGCAACTACTCCTAGTGCTATTAAAATTCCTTTTCTGCGATTCATTATAAATCCCCCGTTTCTTTTTATTGTGAAATTTGATTCACAAAAAAGTGACGTTTCGCAATCTTAAAAATAACTACAAAAGATATTATACATATATAGTTTATCTAAATTTGTAATAATTTGTAGCCTACAAATAAAAAAATAATGCCTTGTTAAATTAACTAGAATTTAGCAAGACATTTTTTAAAAATAAATTAACTAAAAGAGGATGTTATTGATTTATATTTTGTTTGCAATATTTACATACTGTAGCATCTTTTAATATACGTTCATTACAATAAGGGCATGTAATTTCATTCTTGTATTTTGAGCATATTAAAAAAGTATAAATAAGTGCGACAGGCAGTGCTAATAAAAGACCTAGCAAAATACCGCATATCCCACAAACTATAAGAGCTTGTGTAGCCATTTTTATTTGATCTTTATTTTTACCTATGAAATATGGTATTAATCCTGCTATGATACCTGCTAAACCTCCAACGATAACAGTTTGTAGAAAGTCCATCATAATTTCCCCCTTATACATATGAATTGTATATATAAATTGTATGACGCAGCTTTTTTAAAAATACATGAGGACAAATTGTAATAAAGTTTCTAATACAATTAATTTTATATTTTCTTGTTTTTAAAATCCAATCTAAAGATACTTAATCTCTAGTCGTACAATACTATTTATAATAAATTAATTAAATAAAATAACATTGTATGAATTTAATATAATTACAATTAAGATTTTTAGAATTTGTAAATATTTACAAATAATTTACAATATATGGTAATATTATTTTTAAGATTTAAAAATAAAATATAAAAAAAGCTAGGAATATAAGTTTGGCGGCTTATTCCTAGCTTTTGATAGAACACTCTAGATAAGAGCGTACTAAAAATGTTATTACTACAATGATTAATATATCATAAATAGTTTTAAGTATCAACAATACGACTATATAACTATAAGGAAATCTCATTATCTTAGTTCTATCTTAAGGTAATGAGATATTTTTATTTTAGGGGAAAATATATTGCCATTAGATAGGGAGGAAGACATTATGAAAATCAAAATAGCTATTTGTGATGATGAATATATTCATAGGGAAATTTTATTACAATATATAGGTAAATTGTTTTCTAAGGATATTTATGAAATATCAGAATTTAATAGTGGGGAGGATTTATTAGCAAATTACCCTAATGGTTTGGACATACTTTTATTGGATGTTCAAATGTTAGGTATAAACGGCATCGAAACTGCTAAAAAAATAAGATTATTTGATACAAAAGTAACAATTGTTTTTACGACTGCAATTTCAGATTTCATGCAAGAGGGTTACGAAGTAAGAGCCTTTAGATATTTATTAAAGCCTATAAATTATATTGATTTTTCAAAACATTTGATTCAATGCAAAAATGAAGTCTTAAAAAATAAAGAAAAATATATATCAATAAAAGAAATTGATGAAGGAAAAACAATTATTATTCCTATAAATTCTATTTTATATATAGAAGTGGAATGCAGAGTTGCATTAATACATACAGATACTGAAATATATAAAACAAGAGAAAGTATAAAAAATTTAGAATTACAACTAACAGAATATTCATTTTTTAGGTGTCATAGAGCATACTTAATAAACTTATTTAAAGTTAACGCTATTGATAAAAACTCTGTTTTTATAAAAGGTAATGAAATACTAGTCAGTAGGTATAAAATTAAAGATTTGAAAAGTAAAATAACAGATATATTAGGAAGTTTAATATGATTGATATAAATAACTATTTTTCTGCTTTATTAGACTTAATTACCGGGTTTGTATATTTACTTTTATTTAAATCTATAGTTGATAATTTTAGTTCTAAAAAGTTTAATAATAAAATTATCCATACATGCATTTTTATTATTTCAATGTTTATATTTATATTTCAATTTGAAAGTTCAACAATACTTATATCATTATGTATTGTTTTTTATAAATTTAATTATAATCAAAACCTTTTAATATGTGTTTTGATTAGTTTATTATATTGGTTTATTTTATATACCCCAATTGAGTATATTAGTGTGGATGCTATTTTTTATATAAATTACAATGATTTAATTCAAGATTTTGCTAGAAATTATACAGTAGCTGATACTGAAAGTATGATAACTCAAAATATACTTATGCTGTCTATGTTTCAGATATGTATCCAAATAAATAAATTTAAGAATTGCGAAAATACATATAAAAAAATAAATTATATATCTATATGTATTCCTATTTTAATAAATATAATAATGGCAATCGTGCTCTTTAGAATAATTGCAATAGATAAAGTTATCGCAAAATTTCACATTATCATTTTGATAATTATACCTATATTAGTTCTAATTTCTAAAGCTTATAACTTTTATATGATCAAAAAATATATCTATAGCCATAAGTTAGATTATGAAAATAAAATGATTAAAGATAACGTACTTAAAGAGCAAAATTACTACAAAAAAATAAATGAAGAAAAAGATAAGGTTAGGTCTTTGCATCATGATATTAAAAATCACATTATTTGTATAAAAACCTTATGTGAAGATGAAAAAACAGATGAAATTTTAGAGTATATAAATAGTATGGAAATTAATATAAATGCTTATAGAAAATTAAGTAAAGATTTCAATACAGGAAATATGATACTAGATTCCATTTTAAGGGAGAAAAAATTAATTTGTATTGAAAAAGGTATAGATTTTTATGTGGATATGGATTTTTCTAAAAGTTCTTTTATTGAAATGATTGATATATGCACCATATTTTCAAACTTAATAGATAATGCAATTGATGCTTGTAATAAGATACAAGACTCTACTATTCCTAAAAAAATAATATTGAGAAGCAAGTATATAGATGAGTTTTGCATTATTTTAGTTGAAAATACTAAAATAAATGAAATAAAAAAAAGTAAAAACTTATTTTTAACTAGTAAAAAAAATTCCTATATGCATGGAATAGGCCTGAATAATGTAAAGAAATCAGTTGAAAAGTATTTTGGTGAGATAGTTTTGAATTATTCTAAGAATGCTTTTACAGTTAAAATTATGATTCCTTATGAAAAAGAGTATTAATAACTGTTTAGTTATTAATACTCTTTAGTTATATAATCTATAATAGTCAAAAAGTAAGCTATAAAAAATTTATAGCTTACAAAAAAGTTAATATCAATGTTGTTATTGTATTTCTTAAAGCATGAATTGTCATTACCATTAAAAAAGGATGATAATTCTTTTTTTCGTATAGTATATATGTATAAGCTAGAAATATCCCCATAATGAAACTATAAAAAATATAAAGCACATTATAATAATGAGATAATGAAAATGCTATAGCTGAAATAATTATAACTAAACAATTATTTCCTTTAATTTTTTTTATAGATTTAATAATCCCTATTGCTAAATATTGAAAAATGAAAGTTTCTATAAATGGTATAATTAAAGAACCATTTATCAATTTGCCAATGAAAGAAGCGTTTATTAGAAACTGTGTTCCGCCTATATCATAATTCTGAAAAAATGGTATCAATGGTATGTAAATTATGTATGAAAGAAGCAACATAACAACGATATATTTTTTTTCAGATAAACTATACAAATAGTTATTTATATAATTTAATATTCCCATTATTTCCTAAAGTTTTTAGCAAGTCTCTCTCCAGATTTCCATTTAGAACCATAAGCTCTACGGGCAATTTTTTTACTATGAGCACTAGGATGTATTGTACCTTCAGCTACATAGTCTACAACTTTACCTGTAAAATAACCTTTCCAAAAACCTTCTCCTCCGCTTATTTCAGATAATTGATCTAATTTTAATTCCTGCATAATGCAACCCCCTTGATTTAATTCAAATTAATAGTAACATGAAAAACCTAATAAATTACAAAAAATGACTGAATAGTATAATTTTCGCACTGAATAGTTCTTAATATACTATTCAGTATCGAAATTATACTATTCAACCAAAATATATTTACTTTTCTTGAAAAAATATATATAGTCGCAATATCTGACAGTATCTATTAAGGGAGGAAAATGGTGAAAAAATACTATTGCATAAAGCAACATGATTACAAAGATTGTGGATGTGCATGCCTAGCGACTATATGTAAGACATATGGGCTTAAATATCCTATATCTAAAATAAGAGAGGTTGCAGGAACTGATAAAGATGGGACAAGCGCTTTAGGAGTTATAAAAGCTGCTGAAAAATTAGGGTTTTCAGCCAAAGGTGTTAAGGCTAATAAACCTGAAGATATTTTTAGCGAAATACCTCTTCCAGCTATAGCTCATGTTGTAATTGATAATACAATGCTTCATTATGTTGTGATACATAAAATAAGTGAAAAAGAAATTATTGTTGCTGACCCAGCTAAAGGGATAGTTAAATATAAACCAATTGAATTTTTTAATATATGGACAGGGGTTTTAATAATACTTACACCTACATCAGATTTTAAAAAAGGTAATGAAGTTAAAGGTGTATTTACTAGATTTTTTGATTTATTAAAACCTCAAAAAGGACTATTAATAAATATATTTTTTGCATCTATATTAATAACTATATTTGGAATAATAGGGTCTTTTTATTTTAAATTTTTATTAGATGATATAGTCCCTAACAATTTAAAACAGTCATTAACGATTTTTTCTATTGGATTTATAGTATTAGCTATATTTAAAGTTATAATGGAAGCGTTTAGAACTCATTTGCTTATTCATTTAGGTCAAAAGTTAGATATTCCACTTATGCTCGGATATTATGAGCATGTTATTAATTTACCAATGAATTTCTTTGGAACAAGAGAAGTAGGAGAAATTATATCTAGATTTAATGATGCATCTAACATAAGGCAAGCTATATCAGGAGTTGCTCTTACTATGATGATAGATGTTTTCATGGTTTTAATAGGGGGAGGAATATTATATTCTCAAAGTCCTTCTTTATTTGGACTAACTATAATTCCGCTAGTGATATATGGAATAATTGTATACTCATTTAAAAGCAGTATAGAAAAGGTGAATAGAGAAACTATGGAGAAAAATTCTAAATTGACTTCATATCTAATAGAGTCTTTAAATGGGATAGAAACAATAAAAGCTTTTAATTCAGAAAGAGAAGTTAACTTAGAAACGGAAAAAAGATTTATAAAGTTTATTAAAGCTATTTTCAAAAATGAGCGTATAAATAATCTGCAAGTAACATTTAAACGCTTGGTGGAAAGTATATTTGCAATAATTGTTCTTTGGATTGGATCTACTCAAGTATTAAATGGAAGTATTTCATTTGGGGAGTTATTAACATTTAATGCATTATTAGCATATTTTTTAGATCCAATAGAAAATATAATAAACTTACAGCCTACTGTTCAAACCGCACTTGTTGCAGCAGAAAGATTAAGTGAAATACTAGACTTAGAACTTGAAAAATCAGAACAGGAAGATAAAAAAATAAAACCTAAATCATTAAAAGGAAATATAGAATTTAAAAATGTTGATTTTAGATATGGGACTAGAAATCTTATTTTAAAAAATATAAATCTGTCTATTAAAAAAGGGGAGAGAATAGCTTTAGTTGGAGAAAGTGGTTCTGGAAAAACTACTTTAGCTAAACTACTACTTAACTTTTATCAATGTGAAAAAGGAGAAATTTTAGTAAATAATTATAATTTATTAGATATAAATGTTGAGTCATTAAGAGATAAAATTGCTTATATTTCACAAGAAACATTTTTATTTAATGGAACTATATTAGAAAACTTGATGCTCGGAAATCCTTATTTAACATATGAAGAAGTTATAGATGCTTGTGAAAAAGCTCAAATTCATGGATTTATAAACTCCTTGCCTCTAAGGTATAACACACTTGTTGAAGAAAATGGATCTAACTTCTCTGGAGGGCAAAAACAAAGATTATCAATAGCTAGAGCTATCCTTAGAAAGCCAGAAATACTCATAATGGATGAAGCTACAAGTAATCTTGATTCTATAACAGAAAAAGCTATAGAAAGAACTATTCATGACTTCAGCGAAGGAATGACAACTATTATAATAGCTCATAGATTAAGTACTATTATGAGATGTGATAATATTTATATTTTGGAAAAAGGTGAAATTAAAGAAAAAGGAAATCATAAGGATTTGCTAGATAACAAAGGCAGATATTATAAACTATGGAAAGAACAACTTCCTGAAATAAATAATATTGAAAAAACTCAAGTTAAGGAGGTTGTTGGTGTTGAAGTTTAAAATAGAAGATATAAATAATTTAAGCGATAGCAGACAAATTCTAGAATCTAAACCAAATAAGTATATAACTATGTTTATTTATATTTTATTATTGCTAATACTAATATTTTTTACTTGGGCTTGGTTTAGTGAAAAAGAAATAGTCGTGAAAGCATCAGGTGTAGTAAGACCAAATAGCGAGATTAAAACTATCTCCAACATTGTTCAAGGTGAAGTTAAAAGTGTAAAAATGAAAAATGGAGAAACTGTATCAAAAGGAGATATATTATTTGAAGTTGACTCTAATGACTTAAAAGAAGAAAAAAAACAAATAGATGATCAGATAGAGAAAATAGATAAAGAAAACAAAAATTTAAATAAACTTAATAAGGCTATATCTTCTAATACAAACTATTTTACAAATAATGATGAAGAAAAAGAATATTATTACAAGTTTAAAAGTTATGAATCTGGAAATAAAGTTTCTTTATCTGAGAAAAATTCAATATCTAAATCAAAAGACACTCTTAGTAATGAAAAAAGTAATTTAGAAAAATTTAATAAATCTATTGTTGAAGAAAAGAATTATAATGATCCGAACTCATCATATAGTGCTCAATATGAAAGTTATATTAGCTCAAAAAATATGATTCAAAATAAAATTGATCAACTAAAGAATTCTAAGAATAGTCTAAGTCAACAAATTGAATCAGACAATAAAAAAACTAATGATATACCTCAAGATGATACTCAACAATTAGACTTAATTAAAGCTAGTGTAGATGAGAAGCAAACACAAATTAGTCAAATAGATTTAGAAATTAAAAATAGCAATGAGGAATTAGAAAAACTTAAAAATGATACAATAGCTCAAGTTAAAGACAGTATAAGCAAAGCAGATCAAAATTTAGATACTTTAGATAGTAATTTAAAAAGCTTAGATGAGTCAGCGAACATCAATAAAGATCAGAATAAATCAGTTACTTTATCACAAATAGAAGAAAAAATAAATTTAAATAAAGATGAAAAGAAAAAATTAGAAAAAGGTAAAAAACAAATAGAACAAAGTATAGATAAGTGTATTGTTAAAGCTAATTCTAATGGAAAAATAAAAGTAAATTTAAACTTGCAACCGGTAGTAGTTTTACAGCCAGGGACTATGATTGCGGATGTGGTTCCAAATTCAACTAACTTTAAAGTAGATTTAGTTATACAAACTAAAGATGTAGCTAACATAGCAGAAGGCTCTAAGATAAAGTATAGCTTTGAATCTCTACCATATAGAGAATATGGATTTTTAGAAGGAAAATTAGAGAGTATAAGTCCTGATTCAAATGTGAATATCGAAACTGGAGTTTCGTGTTTTATAGGTGAAGGGAGTTTAAATTCAAATGCACTACATAGTAATAAGGGTGAAAAAAGCTCTATAAAGCCAGGAATGGTATGTGAAGCAAAAATTATAACAAGAAGTGAAAAAATGCTTTATTATCTTTTAGAGCAAATTGGATTAAAATGATTTATAGTTATATTTAAATAGAAATAAATATATTTAGATCTGTACTGGTAATTTAGTTATATAGTGAATTTAGTAAAACTGGCTATATGATCTTAAATTTAATACAGATTTTAATTAGTATAAGATAAATAATAAAAAGGGGGGTGCTGTATTGTATGATTTCAAATAAGTTAAAATTGATATTAAAAGGTATATTCCTAGGATTATTTTTATGGTCATGTATATTAGGGGGCAAAAGTTCAATTAATCTTATTAGTATATTTATATTTGCAATAGGTATAAAAAGTTTTATTAATACATTAGTTAATAAAAATAAATAAAATAAAATTTTAAATAGAAAGGATTAAACAATATGGACATTGTTAAAAAATATAAAGCACCAATGATACTAGGTATATCAAGTTTAATAGCATGGATTATACCGGCAATAGGATTAATAGTAAGTATCGCTGGTATAATAATTTCATCTAAAAGATTAAAAGAAGATAATTGTAAGGCTTACAAAATAGGACGTATATTAAGTATAGTAGGTATTGTTTTATCAGTAGCATACTTTGCTATTTTATACTACATACAAGTTAGTTTAATGGTTTAAGGTAATGATTATGAAAAAATTTTTAAAATCGTTAGGAATATGTGTAGGATTATTCGTAATAAGTTCTCTTATCGGTGGTATTGTATCATTAATATTTGCTACATTCCTTGGAAATTCTAATGAGTTTAGCAAATATCTATATGTAATGATTTTTATATCAGATATTCTTACATTAATTTTAGTTCATTTTATACTTTTAAATTATGATAAAAAGCTATTAAGTAAAACTACTTTTAAAAAAATACAAGCAAATGAAGCAATAAATATTAGCTTGCTTGGAGTTGGAATTAGTGTTGTTGTGTCAATTCTAACTGTTATATTGCAGATATTCATTCCAAGTTATACAAATGTACAAGATCAATTAATGTCTACACATAGTTCTGTATTTCAATTGGTTATAGTTATACTGTTAATCCCTATATATGAAGAAATACTATTTAGGTATGTTATATTTGGATATTTGAAGGAAAATTATAATACAGTGTGTGCTGTAATTGGACAAGCATTAGTTTTTGGATTTTTCCATTTAAATATTGTTCAAGGAATATATACTTTTTTATTAGGAATAGCGTTGGCACTGGTATATATGTATTCTGAGTCATTAGTTGGAAGTATAATTTTACATATTGTTTTTAATTTATTTGGAATATTAATAATCCCTACACTAGCAGCTAGTAGTCCTGTTATGCAATATATAGTAATCATATTTGGAATAGTGAGTTTGGTTATTTCAATTTTAAAGATACTAAAAAAATATGAATATGCATTATATAAATAATTACTTTTAAAACTTTTATTATTGTACAGCCTTTATAAAGCAAGGAATACTATATAAAGAACAAATTCTAATAGAAAATAAAAAATGACATTTAAAAGTAAATAAAGTATCTTAAGGAGAATTTTTATGAATAAATTAGAGGCAGTAGGATTATTTATAATATTAGAATTACTATTTAATATTACCGTATTTATTGTTAATATGATTTGGGGAATTTTTTTTGAAAATAACAATCAAATATACACTATAGCAGGCTTATCAGATTGCATTACATTACTCTTATTGTGGTTATTTACATATACAAAGAAAAAAAGTTTAATTAATAACGGAGCTTTGAGAAAAATTAGTTTTAAAAAAATAATATATATTAGTTTAATTGGACTAATCGGAAGTATATTTGTATCTCAATTAACATCAATATTAATACATATATTCCCAAGCTATATAGAAATAAAGAGACAAGCGTCAAATGCTATTTATTCATTCCCACAATTATTTTCTATTATAATAATAGGTCCTATATACGAAGAAATAATATTTAGAGAATACATACTTGGACATATGAAGTATGATAATAATTTAGTTGGATCTATTATTTTACAAGCAATACTTTTTGGATTAGCTCATGGGAATCCTGTCCAATTTATATATACATCTTTAATTGGAATAGTATTTGCTTTAATATATTTACATTATGAATCCATTCTAGGAAGCATAACTGCTCATATTGTATACAATTTTTCTGCAGCATTTATAACTCCATATTTAAATATTAGTAAATCTATTTCTTATATAAT
>NZ_LBBT01000124.1 GCF_001006285.1 Paraclostridium benzoelyticum | reverse complement strand
AATCATTCTATTAATTAATATAAAAATATATATCACGTCTACATAGCTCTTTATTATAAAAAAAGGATAGCTTTACAATAAGTAAAACTATCCTTTTCTATAAAATTATCCTAAGAACATTTTTAAATCATCTTCAACATTTGTTATTCCGCCTATACCAAAGTTTTCAACTAATACTTTAGCTACATTTGGTGATAAGAACGCTGGTAATGTTGGTCCTAAGTGTATATTTTTTACCCCTAGGTATAATAGTGATAGTAATACTATTACTGCTTTTTGTTCATACCATGCTATATTAAATGCTATTGGTAATTCGTTTATATCTTGTAATTCAAATACTTCTTTAAGTTTTAATGCAATAAGTGCTAATGAGTATGAGTCATTACATTGTCCTGCATCTAATACTCTAGGTATTCCATTTATATCTCCTAAGTTTAGCTTATTGTATTTATATTTTGCACATCCTGCAGTTAAAATCACTGTATCTTTTGGTAGTGCCTCTGCAAATTCTGTATAGTAGTTTCTTGATTTAGCTCTTCCGTCACATCCTGCCATAACGAAGAATTTCTTTATAGCTCCGCTTTTCACTGCATCTACTACTGCATCTGCTAATGCAAATACTTGATTATGTGCAAATCCTCCAACTATTTCTCCTCTTTCTATTTCTGTAGGAGGTTGACAGTTTTTAGCTTGTTCTATTATTTCTGAGAAGTCTTTATCGTCTTCACTCTTACCTTTTATATGTTTAACTCCTGCAAATCCAGCAGCTCCTGTAGTGTATATTCTATCTTTGTAAGTATCTTTTGGTGGTACTATACAGTTTGTAGTCATTAATATTGGCCCGTTAAAACTTTCAAACTCTTCTTTTTGTTTCCACCAAGCATTTCCGTAATTTCCTGCAAAGTGAGAATATTTTTTAAACGCTGGATAGTAGTGTGCTGGAAGCATTTCTGAGTGAGTATATACATCTACTCCAGTTCCCTCTGTTTGTTTTAATAATAGTTCTAAGTCTTTTAAATCATGTCCTGATATAAGTATTCCTGGGTTATTTCTAACTCCTATATCAACCTTAGTTATTTCTGGATGTCCATAAGTTCCTGTATTTGCGCTATCAAGTAAAGCCATTCCGTCTACTCCAACTTTACCAGTTTCTAAAGTTAATCCTATTAATTCATCTACACTTAAGTTTTCATCCAAAGTCTTAGCTAAAGTTGATTGCATAAAAGCATTTATTTTTTCATCATCATATCCTAATGCATTGGCATGCTTCATGTATGCTGCTAAACCTTTTAATCCATATATTATTAATTCTCTTAAGCTTCTTATATCTTCATCTTTAGTTGCTAAAACCCCAACCTTAGTTGACTTTTCATCCATTTCTTCATTTGAGTTTGCAGTCCATAATGCAGCTTCTGATAAATTTTCTTTATTATTTAATTTAGATAATAATGCTTCTTTTGTTTCTAAAGTTTCTTTTACTCTTATATAGAATATTTCATCATCAAAATTTGCATTTGTTATAGTAGTAAATAAATTTATAGTTATTAAGTGATCTACTTCACCACTTACTTCTTTTCCTTCTTCTCTAAGTCTTGTTGTAACTTCTGATAATCCTTTAGTTACGTATATTAATAAGTCCTGCATTCTAGCTAAATCTGGTGATTTTCCACAAACTCCAAATTTTGTACATCCTGTACATCCTGCTGTTTCTTGACATTGAAAACAAAACATTTTATTTTCCATAATTATTCCTCCAATTTTTAAATGTTTATTTTATATACACATTATATTCCTTATTTTTCTTTTTATCTGTAACATATGTTACATTTTTATTAATTTT
>NZ_LBBT01000123.1 GCF_001006285.1 Paraclostridium benzoelyticum | reverse complement strand
TTTTTTGCTATATACATTAATTCTAACATATAATAGAAAATTAAATACTGTTTAATAAAATCACTCCATAAAGTTTGCTTAAAATTCAAGTCAATTAATAATAAATTTCTCCCACCTATATTTATATAAAGAAAGAGCTGTTTCATATATGAAACAGCTCTTTTTTATATATTTAAAATCCTACTGGTATACCAAAACTCATCCATATTACAAATAGTATAGTCCAAGCTATTAAGAATGTCATAGAGTAAGGTAACATCAACGATATAACCGTACCAATTCCCGTATCTTTTTTATATGCTTGCATAAACACTATAACCATTGCAAAGTAACTCATAAGTGGAGATATTATATTTGTAGAACTATCTGCTATTCTATATGCAGTTTGAACTACATCTGCTCCTATTCCAAGCTTTAAGAACATTGGTATAAATACAGGAGCCATTATAGCCCATTTAGCTGATGCAGATCCCATAAACAGGTTTATAAACCCTGTTATAATTATAAATCCAACAAGCAAAGGTATTGATCCTATATTTATAGACTGTAAGAACTCTGCTCCTCTTACAGCAATTATAGTTCCTAAATTTGTATATTCAAAGTATTTTATAAACTGTGCTGCAACGAATGCCAAACATAAATATCCACCCATTGAGCTCATTGCTTTACTCATATGTGCTGCAACTTCTTTTTCATTTTTTACAGTTTTTGAAATTTTACCATAAACTACTGATGGTACAAAGAACATTAATGCTATTATTGGTATTAGACCATTCATTAAAGTTGAGTGATCAACTATAGAGTCTAAGAAACTTGCTTTATCTAAGTTCCTTAAAAATGAATTAGGCATTGCAACAAGAATGACTAATCCAATTACCATAAATAATAAAGTAAAGTTTGCAACTTTCATAGCTTTAGCTTCTTCAGGTTTTATAGTTTGTAAATCACTAGCTCTTGTCATTCCATCTGAATTACTAGCCATTTTAGAATCATACTTACCTAGTTTAGGTTCTATAACTTTAGTAGTTATTATAGTTCCTAATATTGTTATTAAAAATGTAGATACTACCATAAAGAAATAGTTAGCAGTAGCACTTATACTAACTGTAGGATCAATTATATGTGCTGCCTCATTTGTTATTCCTGCTAGCATAGGATCTATTGTTCCAATTATTAGGTTTGCACTAAATCCTCCTGAAACTCCGGCAAATGCTGCTGCTATACCTGCTAGTGGATGTCTTCCATAAGCCATAAAAACTAAAGCTCCAAGCGGAATTAATATAACATACCCTGCATCTGATGCCATGTTTGACATGATTCCTAAGAAAACTACAGTTGGAACTATTAATTTTGATGGTGTTACACTAACTATTTTTTTAAGTAATGTTCCTATATATCCTGAACTTTCCGCCAATCCTATTCCTAACATTCCAACTAAAACAACTCCCAGTGGTGCAAATGAAGTGAAGTTTGTTACTGCATTTTCTAGCATATATTTAAACCCTTCACCATTTAATAAGTTAACTGCCGTTATCGTTTGTTTTTCCACTTCCATCGTTTCTCTATTTATAAGTTCGGCTGTTACACTTAACCCCATATTCGCTGCTATTGCAGATATAATAGCGATTGCAATACAAAGCATTGCAAATAAAGTAACTGGATGTGGCAATTTATTACCTATGTACTCTATACCATCTAGAGATTTCATCAAAAAACTCTTTTTTTCTTTAACTGCTGATTTACTCATATTACGCCCCCTTTATTTATATTTATCATTCTTTTTTATAATGGTAGCATATGGTTAACAAAAAAACAATGCAGTTTTTTCAATATTCTATATTTTTCAAATTTTTCATCATTTTTATACAAATAATCTCATTTTTATACATTCTTTTTATATGTAATAACCTTAAATTATAATTAATTTTATAATTAAACAAAAAAGCGACCTTAACCTAAGATCGCTTTTTCATTATTTTATTTTATGTTTTCTATAATATCAGTTAATATGTTATTTAATTCATCGCTTATTTCATTTAAACCATTGTGCGTTATATTAACAATTTCCTTAGTCATTGGAAGTTCTCCTAAAAGTTTTAAATCCATTTCATTTAAGAATTCTTCTGTTTCTTCTCCATCAAATAGCTTTATTTTTTTATCACAATCTGGACATTGAATGTAGCTCATATTTTCAACTACACCTAATACTTTTATATTAAGCATTTTAGCCATATTTACAGCTTTTGCTACTATCATAGATATCATATCTTGAGGAACTGAAACCATTATAACTCCATTTAAAGGTATGTTTTGCATTACTGTAAGTGGTACATCCCCTGTTCCTGGAGGCATATCTATTAATAAATAATCTAGTTCTTCCCACATTACATCTTTATAAAACTGTTTCACTGTATTGCTAATTATAGGTCCCTTCCATACTATAGCTTGATTTTCTTCTCCAACCATAAAGTTTATTGACATTGTTTTTATGTTATCTTTAGTTACTATAGGAGATATATCTTTTCCATTTGGTGAAGTTGCTCTCTCATCTTGGACTCCCATAAGTCTTGGAATACTTGGACCAGTTATATCTGCATCTAATATACCAACTTTATATCCCATTTTATTTAATTTTTTTGCAATAAGAGCTGTTACAGTAGATTTTCCAACTCCACCTTTTCCACTCATTACACCTATTATATTTTTTATTTTATTATTAGGATTATTTTCTATTGTACAAGTCTCTTGCTTATTACAATTTCCTTTAGATGGACATGAATTACAATTTCCCATTTGCATTACCTCTCTTTTCTTTTGTCTACTTTATTAATTATAGTAAAATATGTATAAAATAATACACATTAAAGATCTTAATTTAATTATAAATCAAACTACTCTCAATTAATATATACCCCTCATAAAAATAATAAATCATAAATTAAAAAAA
>NZ_LBBT01000122.1 GCF_001006285.1 Paraclostridium benzoelyticum | reverse complement strand
ATTTTATCCATAGTCTATTTTGTGTTTGCCTTAAAAAAATAACTTTATATAAAATTATATTAAAAAGACTAAGTGTAACAAATTACGACAACATGGATTTTGTATAATATTATCAATGAATTAATACATGGAGGAAAAAATATGAAACAGAAAAAATCTATAGGAATAATTATAATTAGTTTATTATGTTCATTTATGTTAACTGGATGTACAAATAGTAATCAAAGTGTAGACAATAAAGTAAATATAAATAACAATGCAGAAAAATCACCTATAGAGGTTGACGATATAGAGTTTGTTGGTTTAGAAATATCACAACCAGATTCAATCGGCCAGAGGTATATAAAAACAAAGGTGAAAAATAATTCAAACTTAACAATAACTAGCATAAGAGTTGAACTTAAAATAGGAGATAAAGAAACTACTTATATATCATCAAACAAAACACTTAATCCAGGACAGACAAGTGAGGATATAAAATGTTTTGGTCCCAAAAGTGGTGATATAAGTGATATAGAACCTAAAAGTGTAAATATTAAAGTAAATGAAGATGGAAAAATGGTATTTGTAGACTATGATACGAAATTAGGAGAGTATAATGTTTTAGAAGCTAATATAGGAAAGGAAGAAGAGTAATTACTACTTCTTCCTAATATAGTAAATAATCATTAGAAATGCTCCAGTCATAGCATACATCATATCTTGCATAGTATCTTTTAAACCACCAGCTTGAGTTGTCATATTGAAAAATCTATCAAGTAAATATTCTACTATTTCGCAGAGCCCAGATACACCTAATGAGAAGAAAAAAATGACTATGAAAAATAATATTTTGTCTATTAAGTTTGGGGGATTATAGTATTTTAAAATATTCCAACATATTTTTAAACTTATAAAGCCTGACCAAAAATGAAGAAAGCTATCATAAGGTTTAAATATATCGTACATTCCATAGCATGAACCTATTAAAAAAGAAAAAAGTACAAATAGATTTCCTACGACATACAATGGTGTATCTATTACGTAGAAGTTTTTTACATAAGCTTTTGTAAGTATAAATAATATTATTAAACATAAAAAGCTAATAGAACTTTTTCCATAATCTTTAGTAAATAAAAAGTAACTTATAGAAAAAATGTATATGGCATAAAGTAGATATCTAAATATTTTTAAACTATTTTTGTTCATAACCATACCTTCCTATATAAAAATATTTATAATTAGTATGTGTACGTTATATAAATTTATTACATATGTAAAATTTATGAAATGTTAAATGAATGTTAAAAAACAAAAACATGTTACAGATTTGTTGCAAAAATTAAAAAAAAGTATATAATAATTTATATAAATAATTTAGTACTCCTTGAAGGGGAGTAGCTTTCGTTAAAAAACGATAATCAATCGCCAATTTCGGATTTAAAAATCCCGGTTGATTAGCAAGATAAAACCTTGTTAGCGAGACCTTCAAGTAAACTTTATTTTAATTTAAAATAGAGTTTGCTTGGAGGTCTTTATTATTTAAATAAATTAGGTGGAGGCAAATTATGTTTTACAAAAAAAGTATCGATGAAATATTAAGTCAATTAAACTCAAGTTTAAATGGTTTAAGTTCAGACAAAGCACACGACATACTATTAGAGCATGGATACAACGAGTTAAAAGAAAAAGAAAAAACTCCTACATGGAAGTTATTTTTAGAAACTTTTAAAGATCCACTAGTTATCATATTATTAATAGCGGCATTGGTTCAAGCGTTCTTAGGAGAAGCGGTAGAGTGTGGGATAATATTTGCAGTTTTAATATTAAACTCTATATTGTCCGTAGTTCAAACTAAAAAAGCAGAGGGATCTTTAGCGAGCCTTAAAAAGCTATCAGTTCCAAATGCAAAAATTATAAGAGATGGCATAAAAGTTACAGTTCCATCTAGGAATGTAGTACCAGGAGATATAATAATTTTAGAAGCTGGTGATTATGTGCCAGCAGATGGTAGAATTTTAGAATCTCAAAACTTAAAAGTTGTAGAAGGAATGCTTACAGGAGAAGCAGAACCTGTGTTAAAGCATGAAGATGTAATAAGTGAAGATGTAGCATTAGGAGATCAAAAGAACATGGTATTTAGTGGATCTATGGTAGTTTACGGTAGAGGGACATATTTAGTAACTCAAACTGCTATGGACACAGAAATGGGTAAAATTGCAGATTTATTAGAAAATGCAGAAAATAAGCAAACACCACTTCAGATAAAACTAGATGAGTTTAGTAAAAAATTAGGTGTAGGTATAGTAATATTAGCAGCTTTAATATTTGGTATAGAAGTATTCAGAGGTGGAGAAGTGGTAGATTCATTTATGTTTGCAATAGCTATAGCAGTTGCAGCTATACCAGAGGCATTATCTTCTATTGTGACTATAGTGTTAGCAGTTGGAACTAATAATATGGCAAATAAACAAGCCATAGTTAGAAAATTACCAGCAGTTGAAACATTAGGATCAACAAGTGTTATATGTACAGATAAAACAGGAACATTAACTCAAAATAAGATGACAGTTGTAGATGACTTCACTTACAACCCAGAAAAAGCACTAGTAAATGACGAGTGTTTTGAAACAGCAGCAACAAAAGAATTAACTAAACAAAAGAGTTTCCTGATATTAAGTTCAGCACTTTGTAATGATTCAGATAAAACTAATGAAGGTGTTGAAATAGGTGATCCTACAGAAATAGCACTTATGAATTACACTAACAAAAGTGGATTTGATTATAAAGAAATAAGAGAAATAAATACTAGATTAAGTGAATTACCATTTGATAGTGATAGAAAACTTATGACTACTGTTAATAAGGTTGATGGAGAAGTAGTCATGTTTACAAAAGGGGCTCCGGATGTAATATTTAATAGATGTAAGTATGCATTAGTAGGAGACGAAGTTGTAAAGGCTAGTGATGAGATAATTGATGAATACAAGAAAATGAACGAAGAATTTTCTAATAAAGCATTAAGAGTTTTAGCATTTGCAACAAAGAGAGTAGAAGATGAAAGTTTTGTACCAACAATTGAAGATGAAAACAATTTAACGCTAATCGGACTTACTGCTATGATAGATCCTCCTAGAGAAGAAGTCTATGGAGCGGTAGAAAATGCTAGAAAATCTGGAATAAAAACTGTAATGATAACAGGAGATCATAAAACAACTGCAAAAGCAATAGCTGTAGATATCGGAATATTTGAAGATGGAGACATGGCTCTTACAGGTAATGAGTTAGATGCATTAACTGATGAAGCGTTAGATAGAAATTTAGAACATATATCAGTATATGCAAGAGTTTCACCAGAAAATAAAATAAGAATAGTAAAAGCATGGCAAAGAAAAGGAAGAGTTTGTGCAATGACAGGAGATGGAGTAAATGATGCTCCAGCTTTAAAACAAGCAGATATAGGTATAGGAATGGGAAGTGGAACAGAGGATATGGTTTTAGTAGACGATAACTTTGCAACAATAGTAAATGCTGTAGAAGTTGGTAGAACAGTTTACACAAATATTAAAAAATCTATAATGTATTTATTCTCAGGAAACTTAGCGGGAATAATAGCTATATTATTTGCAGTATTTGCAAACTTACCAAATCCATTTACTACAATACAACTATTATTTATAAACTTAGTAACAGATTCATTACCAGCAATAGCGCTAGGTCTTGAAAAGCCAGAAAAAGGCGTTATGAAGGATGCCCCTAGAGATCCAAATGAAAGTATCTTATCAAAAGGTTCTTTAGGATTTGTTGCAACTAGAGGTATTATAATAGGTGTTGTTACAATAGCTGCACAATTTATAGGAATGAAGCATTCAGCTGAATTAGGTGTATCAATGGCATTTGCAACTCTTACATTATCTAGAATAATGCAGACATTTGCATCAAGATCAAATACAGAAACAATATTTGAGCTTGGAATTAAAAGTAATAAATATGTATTGGGTGCAGTTGGAGTTTGTTTAATGATGTTCTCGTTAACATTACTCCCATTTATGAGAGAAATATTTACAATGCCAAGTAGCTTTAACTTCACAACTTTAATGACTTGTTTTGGCCTTTCAGTACTTGCCACTTTAGCGATGGAAATTAGTAAAGTTATAAAAAGAAAATAAATTCATATACTTTATAAATAAAAAATTTGGAGGTATATGTATGTATGAGTTTATAGTAATGACAATAGCGACTCTTATATTAACTTCTCCTACCATTTTTATAAAGTATATAATAAACCATATGATGAGTATAATTAAATTTTATATTTGTTTAGAAGAAATAATAAAATTACAATTAGAAGTTTAATAAAAAGAGTATCGAAATTTTCGATACTCTTTTTTACAACAACGTATTGCAAAAATAAATTAAACGTATATAATGTTTATATAAATATATATTAAAAAGAGATTACAGACCCCTAAGTGAATTTTAAAGAACATAAAATTTTACTTAGGGTTTTTTATTTTAGCAAATTTAGCTAATAATTTTATTTAAATTAATGTAGGTGGAGGAAGTATATGTTTTATAAAAAAAGTGTAGAGGAGACTTTAAGCCAGGTAAATTCTAGCTTAAAAGGATTGAGTTCATCTAAAGCAAGTGAATTACTAAAAAAGTATGGGCCAAATGAATTAAAAGAAAAATCCAAGGTGCCTATTTGGATGTTATTCTTAGAAACATTTAAAGATCCATTAGTTATTATCTTATTAATAGCAGCACTTGTCCAAATATTTTTAGGCGAAGGGATGGAATCTTTAATTATATTTGCAGTGCTTATCTTAAATTCAATACTATCTGTAATACAAACTAAAAAAGCAGAAAGTTCACTTCAAAGTTTAAAAAAACTATCAGTTCCAAATGCAA
>NZ_LBBT01000121.1 GCF_001006285.1 Paraclostridium benzoelyticum | reverse complement strand
TATTTATTAGGAAGAAATTTATAATTTAAAAAAATCAGAATATATGTTTAAATTAAAAATTACTTGGGTAAATAGTAAATGCTAGCAAATTAATATTAAAAAAATTGGAGGACGTTAAAATGAAAGCATTAGTAGATAAAGATATATGTATAGGATGTGGAGCATGTACAGGTATATGCCCAGAAGTATTTGATATGGATAATGATGGATTAGCAATAGCTATAAAAGAAGAATTAAAAAGTGAATTAGAAGATAGTGCGGTAGAGGCTCAAGATGGATGTCCTGTAAGTGCTATAATAATAGAATAATAATTTTTGGTAAAAAGGCTATCTTATAAAAGAGATAGCTTTTTTTAGTTTTAAAAGAAGTTCATATAATTGTATAAATATATTTATAAAAATCGAAATATAGTATAATGGTGCCTATGCGAAAAAATGGAACAGATTGAATGGAGGACTTATATGAAAAAAATGAATTTAATAAAAAAATTTAATATATTTGTTCTAATAATGATATTTTGTGGTATTAATCTAGATTTAGCATATGCATATAATGACATGAGTTTTAAAAATATAACCATTGAGGATGGCCTTTCTCAATCGTCTATAAACACTTTATATCAAGATACAAATGGATATATGTGGATAGGTACTAATGATGGGCTTAATAGATATAATGGATATGATTTTAAGGTGTATTCATATAACGATAAGAATAAAAATAGCATAAGCAACAACTTTATAATAGATGTTACAGAAGATAATAATAGAAATATATGGGTAGGAACTGCAAACGGATTAAGTAAAATAAACTTAAAGAACGGAACTATAAATAATTATTTAGATGGATACAAAAATGGCAATTTATCACATTATAATATACTTGATGTCCTAGTAACTAAAGATAATCGCATTATAGTTGCAACATCAAATGGATTAAATTTATATGATAAAGAAAATAACAAGTTTAAAAGAATTTTAAGTAGTGAAAAGCAGTTAACAAGTCAAATTGTAAATTCATTGACAGAAGATGAATTTGGGAATATATGGATAGGAACTGATAGTGGATTAGATAAGTATGACACAAGTCTAAAAAATAGAATGGGTTTTTATAAAAATAAAGGAAACAACTCTATAAGTGAAAGTAGTATAAATAAAGTTTATTACGAGAAAGGTAATATATGGCTAGGAACAAGTAATTCAGGGTTAATAAAAATAAATGTATCAAACAACGAAATTACTAGATATAGCAATAATTCAGATAATAAAAATTCATTACCAGGAAATCATATAAATGATATTATGAAGGACAGCAGGGGGAATTTATGGATTTGCACAAACCAAGGCTTAGCTAAATACAATTATAAGACTAATAATTTTATTACATATTCAAATGAAATATATGATAAAACTAGTCTTATAGCTAATGACGTAATTAGTATAATTGAGGATAAAAGTGGGTTAATATGGTTAGGGACGTATGCAGGAATAAGTATGTTTGATCCAGATAATGAAATCAAACATTATAAAACTAATCCATCAGATGAAAATTCTATAAACAGCAATTTGATACAAGGTATATATGAAGATAATGAAGGTCTTTTATGGGTAGGAACAAACTCAAAGGGAATTAATATAATAGATAGAGAAAAAAATATAGTGAGAAGAATAGATAAAGAACACAATGAGTTTACTTTAAGTGATTACTCTATAAATGATATAACTGGAAAAGATGACTATATATACATAGCAACTGACAATGGGTTAAACGTATTAAATAAGAAAACAAAAAAAGTTGAAAAATATTTTAAAGAAAATAATATTGCAAATAATAATATTAAATCATTATTTTTAGATAAACGTGGATATTTATGGATAGGAACAATTGACGGAATTAGTATGTTGAATACAAGTGACAATACTATCAAAGATTATACTTACTTACTGGAAAAAATTAATAAAAATGATACATACGTATCTTCTATATATGAGGATAAAAATGGGTACCTGTATATAGGGCTTTTTTTACAAGGCGGACTCATAAGATTAAATTTAGATACACATGAATATGAAGTTTATAAAGCTGATAAGAGTAAAGCTAGCAGCATAAGTAGTAATAGTATAAAAGATATAAAAGAAGATTCATATGGCAATGTATGGATAGGAACTAGATATGGGCTAAATAAATTCAATCCTAAAAATAAAACTTTTAAAGTTTACACAACTAAAGAGGGATTACCCAATAATACTGTGTATGGAATTTTGTTTGATAAAGAAAATAATCCATGGGTTAGCACTAACTTAGGAATAGCTAAATTAGATATAAAAAGTGATAAATTCCAGACATTAGGAGTCGCTGATGGATTGCAAAGTAATGAGTTCAACAGTAATGCATCTTATGAAAATAAAAACGGAGAGTTTTTCTTTGGGGGAATAAATGGATTAAATGTTTTTTATCCTGAAGATATAAAAAAATCAAACTTTGTTGGTCATGTAGAATTTGATGAATTTAATATAAATGGGAAAAATTACAAAGATATAAATGGGAAAAAATTTACTAGTTATGAGAATAATATAAGTATAAACTTTTTTTTAACTTCGTATAAAGATGTAAAAAAAACACAGTATTATTACAAGTTAGAGCATAAAAATAATCCCTTTAACTTGTATTCGAAAAAAAATAGTGATTGGAATATAACTCATGAGAATACTGTTGTTTTTAGTGATTTAGATGCTGGAGATTATACGTTTAAAGTGGTTGCGAGAAATGATAATGGAAATTTTAGCGAACAAAGTAGTATTAATTTTACTATAAAAAAACCTTGTTGGTTAAGTAATATAGCTTTATCTATATATGCTGTAATAATAATAATAATAATTTACATGAGTATAAATAGAATGAAAAAATTAGATAGGCTTGTTGAAAAAAGAACTTCTCAGCTTAAAAATGAAATGGAAAAAAATAATAATCTTTTGAATAAAGTTATTGTATTAGAAAAAAATAAAAACAATTATTTTGTAAATTTGTCACATGAATTAAGAACCCCTTTAAATGTAATAAATAGTACAAGACAACTTATAAGTGAACTTAATAAAAAGAAAGAAGGAATAAGCAAAGAAAAAATAAGTCATTACATGGATGTTATAGATAAAAACTCAAAAAGACTTTTAAATCTTATTAATAATATAATAGATAGCACAAAATTACAAAATGGTCAGTATATGGTTCAATTAGAAAAATATGATATAGTTTATATTGTAGAAGAGACTGTTTTAGGGCTTAGAGATTTTATAGAAAACAAAGGCATTGAGTTTATAATAGATCCTGAAATTGAAGAGAAAATAATAGAATGTGATAGATATGAAATTGAAAGATGCATAGTAAATTTAATTGGAAATGCAGTTAAATTTACACAAAAAGGTGGAAAGATAGAAATAAAAGTAAAAGATTTAAATGATAAAGTAATGATAAGTGTAAAAGATAATGGTATCGGAATTGAAAAAAAATTCCATGAATCAATATTTAATAGATTTAATCAAGTTGTTGATGTTAATTCAGAGGTAAAAGGAGGAAGCGGTTTAGGCTTAACTATTACCAAGCAAATTATAGAACTACACCGTGGGACTATATATGTTGAAAGTGAAGTTGGCAAGGGTAGCGAATTTATTATAATTTTACCTGAAAAAGTTAAATAAAAAAGAACTCCACAGAGTTCTTTTTTATTTAATCTAGCTTGACTATTATATTAGTAAGCTGAGAAACCAAATCTTGCATTTGGACTAAATCATCATTTGAAAGCGTTGACAATTTAGTGAAAAGAGACTCCTTTAGTCTTCTTTTATGTTCAGCTGATATGTCCAAAGCTTTTTGTGTTAACGCTATTCTGACAATTCTTCTGTCATTAGGATCTTCAGTTCTATGAACTAGGTCGTCTTTTAAAAGTTTATCTATAATAGGCGTCATATTTGGCTTAGATATTTCTAAGTTAGAAGCTATGTCTGATATAGATGAAGACCCATTATTAAGTAAATAAAATATAACTTTAACATGTGATGGTGGAAGAGGCGAGCATTTAACCATTTTATCTTGATTAAACACTTTATTATTCAGTTGAATTAACAAGCTGAATAATGCATCAGATGTTTTAGTTAAATCTTTTTTATCCATATAAAATCTCCTTTAACCTGTAATTATATTACTATTATAAACTAAAATAAAATTTTATACAATTTAAAA
>NZ_LBBT01000120.1 GCF_001006285.1 Paraclostridium benzoelyticum | reverse complement strand
TAATTTTTTATATACTTTATATAATACATAAATAAATGTATTATATAAAGTATATAAAATAAGCAATATATTTGTAAAGATGGAGGTAATTATAATGAGCGATTCATTTGAAATATTAATGTTAATAAAAGAGATATATTCAAGATCTATGAGCAAGATAGAGGCAGGATTATCTGAGAGTGGCTTAACTCATCAACAAATAATGGTATTAAAATTAGTTGCACACAATAAAGAAATAAATATAAGTCAAATTTGTAATGAAATGTATTTATCAAAAGGAACTGTATCTGGTATTGTTAACAGACTTGAGCAAGCTGATTACATAAAAAAGGTAAAACATGATAATGATAAAAGGAATACTTATATACAATTTTCGACTAAAGGACTAGAGTTTGCAAAATATTTTAGAAGAAAATCAGAAGAAACTTTTGGAAACTTATTTGATAATTTAAATGAAGATGAAAGAACTGAAATCATTAAGTCATTAAATTTATTAAAAAATAAATTAAAATAATTGTTTGACAAAATATAATCTCGGGTATAAGATTATTATAACAAAATAGTTTGCATGCAAACTAATAAGGAGGAACAATTATGAGTTTTAAATTAATAGCGGCTATAACAGCTATAACATTAGCTTTAGTATTTTATACAATAGGTGTATTTAGTGAAAGAAAAGCTAAAGTTTTAAACAAAAATCATGTTATAACATTTTATTTAGGTTTAATTTGTGATACAACAGGTACTTTTTTAATGAGTCAAATTGCTAAATCGGGAGTTAGTGGTATTTCAGAAACTTCAGCAATGATACATGGTATAACAGGAACTATAGCAATATTATTAATGCTATTCCATGCAGTTTGGGCTACTTGGGTACTTTATAAAAATGATAAAGAAAAACAAAGAGTATTCCACAAGTTTAGTATATTTGTTTGGTGTGTATGGCTAATACCTTATGTAATAGGAGCAATAATAGGAATGTCACATTAATTTTTAGGAATTTTTATAGGCCCTCCTAAATATAATTATAAAAATAATTATATTTAGGAGGGTTTTATGGTTCATAGAAAAAGGTTATTAGCATTGTTAACTATATCAACAATAGGAATGTCTAGTTTAGCTGGGTGTACATCAAATCAAGGTACGACAGGATCAAATAATTCAGGTAAGGAAGCTGATCCATATAATGTGCTTGCAAATAAAAATGCAAGAATAGCTATAAATATGGCTATAGATAAACAGGAATTATGTGATGTTATATTAAATAATGGATCTGTTCCAGCTGATTACTTTGTACCTAATGAGTTAGCTATAAACAAAGATGGAAAAGACTATAGAGATGTTGCTGGGAAAATGGGATATTCTTATAATGGCGAAGAAGCTAAAAAGTACTGGGATAAAGCAAAAGAAGAAGTTGGATTTGGTACTGTAACTTTAGAGCTAGTAACTTTTGATAGTGATACAAGTAAGCGACAAGCTGAGTTTATGCAATCTGAGCTTCAAGAAAATTTACCTGGATTAACAATAAAAATCAAAACTCAACCATTTAAACAAAAAATAGAGTTAGAGCAAAAAGGTAAATTCCAATTAGCTTACGCAGGATGGGGAGCAGATTACCCAGACCCTCTAACATTTTTAGACACTATGATGAAGGGTGTAAGTTATGCATCTAATACAGGTTATAAAAGTGATGAATATAATAAATTAGTAAATGAAGCAAAAGCAATGCCAGAACAAAATGAAAGTTGGAAGAAATTTGCAGAAGCTGAAAAACTTATGCTAGATGATGCATATATTGCTCCATTGATTCAATCTGGTATAGCTTATATGCAAAAGGAATATGTAAGCGATATGTTTAAATTCCCTACAGTTCCATGGTCATATAAGTGGGCAGATGTTGATAAAGAGAAAAAACAATTAAACTTAATAAGTACTTCTGATATTCCAACTATAGACCCAAGTAAAGCTACAGATACTGTTTCATTTGAGGTAATGACTAATACTATGGAGGGATTAGTTAGAATAGACAAAGAAAACAAAGCTATACCAGGAATTGCAGAAAGTTGGGAAACATCTGAAGATGGATTAACATGGACATTTAAATTAAGAAAAGATGCTAAGTGGTCAAATGGAGATGAAGTTAGTGCAAAAGACTTTGAATACTCATGGAAGAGAACTTTAAATCCAGAAACAGCATCTCAGTATGGATTTATAATGCATGATATAGTTGGGGCAAAAGAGTACAATTTAGGAGAAAATAAAGATCCTGATTCTGTAGGAGTAAAAGCTATAGATGATTATACTTTAGAAGTAAAATTAGTAAGACCAGTTACTTATTTTGATAAATTAATGGCATTTGGAGTTTATTTACCTCAAAATCAAAAATTTGTTGAATCTCAGGGAGACACATTTGGAACAACAGCTAAGTCTACTTTATACAATGGACCATTTACATTAAGTGAATGGAAAATAGAAGATCATTATTCAATGACAAAAAATCCTACTTATTGGGATAATTCAGCTGTGAAATTAGATGAGATAAATACAAAGATAGTTAAAGATGCGAATTCAGCGCTTAATCTATATGAAACAGATGCAATAGATAGAGTAGGTGTTACATCTGAAAATGTTGATAAATATAAAGATTCTAAGGAATTTAAAACTATGAAAGATTCATCAACTTATTTCTTACAAATCAATGCCGGAAATCCTCAAAAATAAATGTAAATAAGAATAGGTCTCACATTAATTAATGTGAGACCTATTCAGTATTATCTTAATTTTAAAATCAAATTATCTTTAGATACATCAGCTACTTCATATAACTTAAGTTTTTTTTCTATATCTTTTTCTGTTTTTCTATCAGAACTTACAAATATATCTTTAAGTGAGAGTATTGCATAAATTAAGATACTTGTATCTAATGCATAACCCATTAAGTCATGTTCTGTAGATTGACTTTTTACTAAATCATATATTTCTTGGCAGTACACCCCTTTAATGATGATAGTTTCATATTTTTCTTTTAATCCAACTAATAAATCAGTTGAGTTTAAAGCTTCAAATGTTAAATTCTGCATAAATTCACCCCTAAAAATTTATCTTATATTTAACTAATACCAATTTGTAACTAAAAAATCAGCTATATTTTCAAATGGTAAGTTTTCAGTTTTTAATAATCCTTGAAGAACTAATCCATCAACTATAGAAACTAGTAAGAATGAAAGAGCTTCAGCATCTTTTGAACTTATTTTAACAATTTCTGATTTTAATGTATTACGCCATTCTATATATTTTAATTTTATTTGTTCTTTTAAAGGATCATTCCCTGTAATAGCTTCACAAAGAATGTACATGTGTATTCTACCCCTGTCTTCTATATCGGAGATTTTCTCCATTATTAAGTTTATCATTTGCTCTTTTGGATTATTTGGATCCATACCTTGAATACATTGGAGTATAGATTTACTGATTGCATTTAAGTGAGTATTGGCAATTTCAGAGATTAATGCATCTTTTGATGAGTAGTGATAATATAAGGTACCCTTACTTATATTTACAGCTTTTGCTATATCAGATAAACTAGTATTTTTAACTCCGTTTTTGGTTATCAATTCTGTTGCAGATAATAAAATATTTTCTTTCATATTAGTATTATTTGATTTCATAAAGTCAACCTTTCTACAATTAACTGCTATTTTAATAAAATAATTATAAGCTTATAAATTTTTATTGTCAACAAAGCAACATATAGCAAAAATACGTTTAAAATAAGGTTTTTTAAGCAATGAGCAAAGTCTTTGGAGATATGAAAAGTTAGAAGACGTAATCCCTCGAGAGAATAGAATTTTTTATGATTGACTTTAATATAAATCAAATGTACAATTAAATAAAAGATATATCGGTCGACCGGCCGACTGAAAAAATAAGGAGATATATGAATGAAAAAAATCAAGATAATAACAGATAGTTCTTGTGATTTAAATAAAGAGTTAGTACAAAAATACAATATAGAAATAGTAAAGTTAAATGTTTCATTCGGGGAAGAAACTTACGCTGATGGAGATATGGATAGCGATACATTTTATAATAGAATGGCAAGTTCAAAGGAACTTCCTAAAACATCTTGTCCATCACCTGAAAGGTTTGTAAATGTATATGATTGTGAAGAAGATGAAATTTTAGTTTTAACTCTATCTTCTAAGCTATCAGCCACATATTCAACAGCGGTACTTGCAAAAAATATGTTTGAGGAAGATAACACGGATAAGAGAATAGAAGTGATTGATACTGCTAATGGATCAGTTGGTCAAGGGCTTTTAGTTATTAAAGCTGCTCAGTTAGCAGATGAAGGGAAAAATTTAGATGAGATAGTAAATACTATAGAAAGTCTAAAAGAAAAAGTTACTTTTTATGGTTCACTTGAGACACTAGAAAATGCAATTAAAGGTGGTAGAGTAAATCCTTTAGCTGGAAAACTTATAAATGCATTGAATTTTAAAGTTATAATCCAGGTTATCGATGGCATTGTAAAACCTGTTGATAAAGCAAGAGGAGATAGTAACTCAATTAAAAAAGTTATAGAAAACATATATAAAAACATCAGTAGTGAAAAGAAATATAGTTTAGCAATAGGTCATTCTAATTGTAAAGAAAAAGCATTAAAGGTTAAAGAAATTATGTCAAAAGAGCATGATTTTAAAGATATAACAATAAGTTCGGTTGGATCTGTTATGGGAACATATACATCAAAAGGTGCAATATTAATAGGTATACTAGAAACTGTCTAATTAATTAGACAGTTTTTTGTTTTTTATATATTTTAAATGGTATAATTAAGGTTATTCTAAATGGAGGAGGTATTATATGAAAAGCATATTAAATGATGTTGTATACTTAAATATAGTAACTAGTGGATTAAATTCTAATACCTCTGAAATAATAGAAATTGCAGCTATTAAAGTTATAAATAATGAAGTTTTTAAGTTTAATACTTTGATTAGACCTTATGAGGAAGTTCCTGTAAGTGTATTTGGAACTTGTAAAAACCTTAAGCAAAATGATTTAGATAAGGCACCTACTATATATCAAATAAGAAATAAATTTATAGATTTTATAAAAGACTATCCTATAATTTGTCATGATTTAAAATCAAAAAAGTGCTTCTTAGATAAATATATTTTTGAAAATAAAAGATTAAAAAATGAACTTTTAGATTCTATGCAGCTAGCTATTATTTTAGAGCCGTTTCATATGAATTATGAAATTAACTATCTTATAAATAAAGTTACAGATATTAATAAACAGGTAAATAATAGAGCATTAAACGATGTTTTACTAAATATACAATTAGTAAATGCTCTTTTGATTAGACTTTGGAAGAGTGAGGAAACTAGATTAGATAAGCTTTATTTTAATTTAGAACAATATTTTAAAAGCTCCAATATAAAGTCTTGGGAATGGATTAAATATTTAAAAGAAATAGATGAAAAAAATGAATTTGAACAAAGTGTGTTGTTTGAAATAAATGAAAAAGATTCCCAAGGAAATAGACATAATGTAAATTTATCAAAATATAAAAACTCATATGAGGATTTATTAAAATTAAATGAACTTTGGACAAACTCTAAAAATTTTAGTTATATATTTAGACCAAAGCAGCATGAATTTACCAAGTTTATAAAAGATGTGTTTAACAGCAAAGATGATGTACCTAAAATAGGGTGTATAGAAGCTCCTACAGGAATCGGGAAAAGTGTTGGGTATCTAATTCCAGCAATTATGGAGTCTTTTTATAATGGAAAGAAAATTGTTATATCTACAGATACAAAAAATTTACAGATGCAACTTATAAACAAAGATATACCTACAGTTTTAAAATCCTTAAACTTACAAAGTAAAATAAATTATGGATGTATGAAGGGTAAAAATAATTACCTATGTAATAGAAGATTGGAAGAATACAAAAAAAGCGTAGTATTTAAAAGTCAAAGTGAATTACTAGAGTTTTTATATATTCAAAGACTAATTGAAAATGGAGAATATGGAGATATAGAGGAAATTCCTAGTAATGTTAAAACTATTTTCTCTGAAATAGATGGTTTAATTTTAAATTTGAGATGTGAATCAGATATTTGTTACCCAGAAAAGTGTATTGAGAGATGTTTTTATAAAAATAGAATAAAAGAACTGAAAAAAGAACATATAACTGTGATTAACCATTCTTTACTTGCAAAATGGCCGTATAAAGAACAAAAGCAATTGGATTATTTAATAATAGATGAAGGGCATAATTTAATGGAAAAAAGTTATGATTTCTTTACTTCAGAATGTAATAGTATTTTATTAGATAAATTATTAGATGAATTATACCCTCATAGTGAGATCAATCATAAAAAGGTAAGTACTATGGATAAATTTTATATTAGTGTTGCGGGAAAACTTCAACTAGATAGTAATATAAAAGCAAAATTGCAAGAAAAAATAACTTTAGCAAAACAAAGTATAAATAACATACTAAATGGATGTGGAAAGTCTTTAAAGAGTGGGCTATATGACCATTCTTGGGAAATAAATAGGCAGCAAGCGCCTCTTAGCAATGTATCTTTTAAAAATAGAGTGGATATAAGTGGATATATGCGAAGTGAATTTGAAAACATTGTTATATATTTAAAAGAAATACTAAGATCTTTAAACTATATAATAGATCAATGTGAAAAAGAAGGAGAAGATGATAGTTATATATTTAATACAATAAGCGCAAAGACAATGGATATAGATTGCAATATACTAACCATTGAAAGCTTTATAGAAAAAAAGTTAGACAATTATTGTAGGATCATTGATATAAATAATGAATATAAGTATTTTAATATAAGAGTTATTCCTATTGATGTAGCTGAAATGTTTGAAAGTATGTTTTTAAGTACTGTAAATACAGTTGTTTTTTTATCAGCAACATTAAATATAAATAATAATATGAGTACGTTTAAAAGAACATTGGGGTTAGATAAACATAAGACTATAGAAAAAACAATTGAGTCTATATATGATTATAAAGGAAAAACTAAAATTCTAGCAATGGAAGAGTTTCCAAAATACAATGCTTTAAATGATGAATTTATAGATCACACTGTGAAGCTGATTGAAAATATATGTGTAAATAGTAATGGACATGTACTAGCTTTATTTACAAGTAAGAATAGATTAGAAAAAGTTTATAAAAAGCTTGTTCATAGATTAAATATTCATAATATAGAGCTGTATAAGGATAAATCAGCAGTTAATAACTTAAGAGATTTGAGCAAAAAGTGTGTTGTCTTAGCTTCTAAGAGCTGTTTTGAAGGGGTTGATATACAAGGAGAAGGATTAACTTGCGTAATTCTTGATAAACTCCCAAATAAAAGTTTGGATGATCCGTTGTACTCATCAATAAGAAGTTTCAAAAGAACTACATATGATGATGTTAACTATCCTCAATTAAGCATAAAAGCTAAACAAGCTTATGGAAGGCTTATAAGAAGTAAATATGATTATGGATACTTTATAATCTTAGATATAGGTCATAATAACACAACTATAAATAAATTAAAAAAAGATTTGCATGATTGTGATATAAAAAGAGTTAATACTCATTATGTTATTGATAGTATAAGTAAAGACTTTAAAAGTTGGAAGCTAGAAACATTTAGAGAAATTTTAAAAGATATTAAATGTGATATATATAGTCCTATGAAAATAATATATAAAAACAATAACGAAATGAATAGAATTGACTATATAAATGAAGAAGTATCAAAAAGAAATATAGCTTTATATATAAAGGATATAGACATAAAAAATAAAAAATTAAAAATATCATATAAGTAAGATGAAAAAATTTTGTAAAATATTGGTTGAAAAAAATAGTTTAGAATATTATAATTTAATTAAGTAATTACTTAATTAAAAAAGAGGTTTATATGGAAAAATTATCCAAAATATTTAAAGCTTTAAGTGATGAAACAAGACTTAAAGTTTTATTATTAGTATCGAAACGGGATATATGCCAAAAAGGTATATCAAAATACTTAGGGATAACTGATTCATCAGTTTCGCAGCATATAAAAATTTTAAAAGAAGCTGAAATAATAACTGGATATAAAGAAGGATATTATGTTTTTTATCATGTAAATGAAAGCGCATTTGATGAATGCATATCTTTTTTTAATTCAATAGGAAGTATAAATAATAATTTATTAGATACTTCAAATATTAAACTTGATAGTACTGATTGTAGTAAAAATTGTAAGTCTATAAAAAAGTGTTGTAAAAGAAGGGAGATTTAAAAATGAAAGTTTGTATACCAGTAGAAGTGAATGAAGGATTAAAAAGTAAACCATTTGGACATTTTGGATCAGCTCCTATGTTCTTAGTTTATAACTTAGAAAATGAGGAATTATCAGAAATAAGCAATGGAGACTTAGGACATGAACATGGTAAATGCCAACCTATAAAAGCATTATCAGGAAATGTTGTAGACGCTGTAATAGTAGGTGGAATAGGGCAAGGTGCTATTGTTAAATTAAATTCTATGGGAATAAAAGTTTTTAAAGCTCAAGCAGATAATCTAGAAGATAACTTAAACTTATTTAAAGAAAATAAATTAAGTGAGTTCCCAAGTAACCATACTTGTTCTCACGACGGATGTGGTCATCACTAAGAAATTTATGAATATTAATTTGCACGAATGAGCGTATAAATAGTATTGTCAGTTTTAGCCAGTATAAAATTTACTGACTTTAACTGACATTTTTAATTTTCACTTACAATTAAACTGGTACTATTTAAATAGAATACTATATATACTAGTAGGAGGTTATATTAAGAACTATATAAATTTTAAAAGCGGGATTTTATTTTCCCGTATCACTTATAATTTTTCCTAATTCTTTTGAAGCGTTAGAAGCTAGTGAAAATGCATTAATAGCATCAATTAAATTATCAGGATCTTTAGTCTCCAAATATGATTGAATCTTCATAAGAGATATTTTGTAAAGATTTAGTATAGATTGCATAGCTAGTATAGCATCGGTGTCTTCTTGAGAAAGTTTTGAAACTTTTATATTTAAGTCATTAATTAAAGTTTCTATAAATTTAATGTTTTTATTTATTTCATCCTCTTTATAGTTTCCCATAATTACAGCTTTAGTTAATAGGTACATATAATTATCGATTATTTCTAAATCTTGAATATATTGATTGCTAACTGAATCTGGAGCGGCAATGCTAATAGCGTGAGAAAAATTCATATTACTTGTAAAAATAATTAAAGTCATAAATATAATAATAGTAAATTTTCTTAACAATATAAGTACACATCCTTTCTTAAATAGTATGTGTAGAAATTAATAAACTATATTGTAGAAAAATTTAACAAAATAAACTTATTTTAAAATATATATGTTTGAAAATTGGATTTTTGAAAATAAGAAGACTAGAAAAAATCTAGTCTTTATCGGTAAAAAATGTGTTTGTCACGATGATACTATCCAGAAGGTTAGTTATATTATGTGAATTTTTAAAAATAGATATTCAAAAAAATTAGGAGATTTGTATGAAAGTTAATTTTACTAAATATAATATAGATTAATCAAACTAATACATTGGACATGACTAAAATTTAATAGTAAACTTAAAAGGTCTATATAATAGGCCTTTTTTAAGTTTTTGAAAAATAAAAAATAGGAGGATTAAGTATGAGGATACTCTTTAAATATGCTCTAGAGTATAAATGGCAGTTTTTTCTTAGAGTGATTACCATATCATTAGTAGCATTAGCAAGTATATGTTTTGATTTTATTATGGGATTTATAGTTGATATATTTGCGAGCGGACAAGTAGAAAAATTTATCCCAATAGTTACAGTAACTGTTGTTTTAATAATAATAATGTTTTTTACGGAATATTTAGATGGACTTGTTATGTCAAACTATATTAAAAATACTGTTAATTACTTAAGATGTGATGTATTTTCTAAGTTAATAAATAAAGATATAAAAGATTTTTCTTTGGACAATAGTGGGAAATACATATCGGTATTATATAATGATATAAAATTAATAGAAGATAATTTTCTAAATAATATATTCTTAGTTATATCATCACTGTTATCATTTTTAATTTCTTTATGTGCATTATTTTACATAAGTCCATATATAGTAATTTTCATATCTATATTTGGAGTTTTAGGATTCATAATTCCTAATGCACTTTCAAAGAAGCTAGTCATAGAAAAAAATGAGTACTCTAAAAATTTAGAAGAAATAACTTCTGTAACAAAGGATTTATTTTCTGGGTTTGAAGTTATAAAAGGATTTAACATAAGCAAAAAAATAAATAAGATTTTCGTTAAAAATTCTTTAAATGTAGAAAACTCAAAAAGAAAGTGTTCTATATTAGAAGCAGTTATAAAGGGTTTTTCATTGGCTTTTAGTGTAACTATATATTTAGGAGTTTTGATTTTAGGCGGGTACTTAATGTACAAAAAAAGTATATCTGTAGGAACAGCAATAATAATAATTCAACTTAGCACTCATATAGTTGGACCTGTTAAAACTAGTATATCACTTATAAATCAAATAAAATCAGTATCTCTTATTGGTAAAAAAGTTGAAGATATATTGAATGTAAATAATGAATCTGAAGAATCTGAAAAAATAAAGGATTTTAAGGATTGCATAGATATAAAAGATCTTAATTTTTCATATACAAAAGAACGAAATGCATTGAAAAATATAAATTTGAAATTTGAAAGAAATAAAAAATATTCAATAGTTGGTGAAAGTGGATGTGGTAAAAGTACATTAATTAAGTTAATTATGAGATATTATAATGAATATGAGGGTAAAATAACCATTGATAATAAAGATTTAAATAAAATATATAGTAGTGATTTATATAAGACTATATCAATGATACAGCAAAATGTATTTATGTTTGATGACTCTATAAAAGAAAATATAAGATTATTTTCAAATTATAGTGATGAAAGCGTAGTTGAAAGTTGTAAAAGGGCTGGAATAATGGGACTTATAAATAGATTAGAAGATGGTATTGACTCATTAGTTGGAGAAAATGGAAATAAATTATCAGGTGGAGAAAAACAAAGAGTTGCAATTGCAAGAGCTTTGATAAATGAAACTAAAATATTAATATTAGATGAATCTACATCGGCACTTGATAATGAAACTGCATATAGTTTAGAAAAATCACTTTTGAGTTTAGAAAACTTAACAATGATAGTTGTTACACATAAACTTATAAAAAATTTACTAACTGATTATGATGAAATTATAGTAATGAAAGATGGAATGGTTATAGAAAAAGGAAGTTTTGAAGAACTTATAGAGACTAAAGGATATTTTTATAGCTTATATTATATACAAAATGAAAAAATATAATAAAAAAATCATATATGGAATAATTTTCATTATATGTGTATAATTGTTTAGCAAACCAAGTTTAAGGTATAAATATTAATAATTGAATATGGAGGTGTAAAATATGTTTACAAGAGCAGAGTTAAAAAGTAGTGCAAAAGATCAACTAAAAGGAAGATGGCTTGTAGCAATATTGGTTTTTGTTTGTTATTCAGCTATACTTCAGCTAGCGAATGTAGAATTAACTAACTCTACAGAAGGATCTATGATTGGACTAAGTTTAAATATAATAGGCGTTTTAGTTTATGGATCACTTCAAGTTGGAGTAAGTAGATTTTCGCTTAAATTAGCACATAAAGATTCAACTGCACAATTTAATGATTTATTTTCAGGGTTTGATGTATTTATAAAAGCATTAGTGATGAACTTTATAATATGGATATGTGTATTTATAGGAACTATATTATTTGTTATACCAGGAATTATAGTAGGAATAATGTTCTCTCAAGCTAATTATATATTAGCAGAAAATCCTGATAAATCAGCTATGGAATGTATAAAAGAAAGTGCTAGAATGATGAAAGGTCATAAATTTGATTATTTTGTTTTAGAGCTAAGTTTTATAGGTTGGTCTATATTATGTGTATTATCACTTGGTATAGGATTTTTATGGCTTGTTCCATACTTTGAAATAACATTAACTAACTTCTATTTAAAAGTAAAAGAACTTTAAAAAAATTATGAAAATAGGCTATAGTTAAATATAGTCTATTTTTTTATGTTGCAATAATTTGCAATAAATGATATATTTTAAGTAAAAAACTAAAATAAAAGAGGAATTTGTATGTATTTGCCAAATAAAGTAACAAGTGTATTAGCTAAAATAGATAAATCTTATGAAGTTAAATATGTTGATGGAAAAATAACGTCTATATATATAAATGAAAAAGATATAAAAATAGAAGCCTCAAGTAAAGGATACAGTGTTAATTTAAAGGGAGTACCTATATTTTTAAATGACTTAAAATTATTAGAACCATTACTTATAAGAATGGGTGCAATAGAGATGAAAAAGTCGAAATCAAAAAAAGAAAAAGTGTTAAATGATAAGCTAATAGAATTGTTTTCAAAAAAGAAAAATACATTTTCAGTGGAGTATATAGATTCTAAGGTTTTATCTATAAAGATGGATGACCCTAATTTAACAATTAAGAAAACTGGAGTAGGATATACCTTAATTGTTAATAATGAAAGTATATCTATTGATAACTTATCTTCTTTAAAAAAGCTACTTTCAAAAATTAATGTTATACAAGATGATAAAGAAATAAAAAAGGAAATAAGTAAAAATAAAAACAATAAACTTTTAATAGAACAGCTTACGCTAGATTTAAATCAAATAAAAAAGGAGAAATATTTATGGGATGCCCAAATTGCAGATGTAACAAAAATAAAATAAGTGAAGAAGAATATAATGAACTAAGAGAGTATTTAGAAGAAGAAATTAAAGACTACAAAATAGTGGATTATATAAATGAAGATAATAAGGCAGATAGGTTTGTAGAAGTGGAGTTCGAGGAGTATATACTTGAATTGGAAAATATTGACACCCAAGATTTAACTTTAGAAAAAATTATAGAAAATGGTTTAAATAAAGAAGGACATCGTTTGTACGATGTCCTTTTTAATGTCTAATTATAATTTAAATTAGAAAATTACAACTAGATATTAATATGAAAACAAGCAGTATTAAACCAATTGTTTTCGAAAATATAGATAAACTTATAGAAAATACATACTTCAATTTACGAGGTAAAATTGTAAATACCATGAAGATTGAAAGTCAAATTAAAAAAAATGAAGTTAACATAAGATTAACCTACCTATTAATGAGACATTATATTTTCTATTAAGTTGTAATAATAGTATTACCTACATTTTAGAATATATAATTAAATATTATTACCTTTTTATGAATTAACTTCTAAAAA
>NZ_LBBT01000119.1 GCF_001006285.1 Paraclostridium benzoelyticum | reverse complement strand
TGCAAATAACTAGAATTTAAGTTTAGCTAAAGATTAATACAAAAAAATTAATTATAATTTATTTATCCATAAACCCTATAATTAAACTTCCTCCCCTTAAACAAGTCATCTATTAAAAGTACCTTAGCTCTTTTGTATCTACCAATAATCCTTTCATACTCTTCACTATCCATTACAGTTTGTTTAATCCTAGTTATTGATTCTCTATAAGACATATATAAAACTCCAATACAATTATCCATAAGTTTATTTGCAATCGCTAATGATAAATGGTTTTTTCCTGAACCTACTTGTCCTAAAAACATTATTGAATTATTTCTAGTATCTTTAATTTCATTGAATCTATTAACATATTTATTAGCTCTTTTAATATATCCCACTGTTTTCTTAGTGAGGTGGGCGTTCGTGATAAATCATAAGAAAATCCTCCCCACCCCTGTGCCTTTTGCGTTTGAATACTACTTTGTTTGTATATACTTATTTCGTTGCGATTTAAAGTAAACTTAGTTATTATTAACTTGAAAGATCTAAGGAGGTGATTATTTGAATACTATTACTAAGTTAAGTCCATTAAGAAGCTTCTTATATGTATTATTTTTTGTATTTATTTATTTCTCTATAATACATAGTTCTGCTATTTCAGGTGGTCTAGGTATTTTTATTGCTGGATTGATAAATTCATATGATTCATATATCCACTATAAAACTTTTAATACCTTAAACTTCTTATCTATAGTTTTTGCCGTTATGGGCTTACTTATAGGTTTCTCGCTAATTTGCTTTTCATAAATCTTTCTTTAGATTTTGAGAGTTTATAATTAAAAGTAAGGTGATGTAAATTTTAGTAAACTACTAATTTTTATGTCATCTTATTTTTTGTTTCTTAAAGTTAATTTCTGTCATTTTTAATATATTGCTATTTGAAATTTCCTTAACTACAATTATATTGAGTACGTTAAGGAGGTGTTTAATTGAATAGCATGTCTAGGTTTAATGCACTAAAAGTTATCTGTACTTGTATGATTATCTATAATTGTTTCAATTACTCTATTACTTTAACTAGTATGGTGACTCTTTTACTTGGTTTTATATTTTCTTATGAAACTTATTTTTCTTATAAGGATTCTGGAAAATTAGATTTTAAGTCTTTTCCTTTTGCTCTAGTATTTATAGTTGCTGGACTAGTTTCTCTTTTTTACTACTAATGTTCTAATTCTTATAGTGCTTGTCCATTTTTCAATATATTATATTTAGTTTTAAATCTTATATAATTTCATATAAGTATATAGAGGTGATTTATATTGAAAAGTGCAACAAATACTTATACTTTATCTAAACGTTTTTCTTTATCTTCTGTGTTATCAATCATTGCTTTAATCTTAATTTCCATTGATATATTTGCTGATATTATTATTTTAAGTATTGTAGGCTTATTTACTATTGGATGTATCAGCTTATATGATACATTAAATAACTATAAGCTTTATAGTACAATACAGTTTTTTTCTTTATTTAATACAGTGGTGAGCTTTACTATTGCTGTATCATATATTTTTTCTATGTTTTAAATTTCAATTCTTTAGCATAAGTAAAAGGAGATAACAAAAGTTATCTCCTTTTACTTATTTAATTATTTTTTTATTGAAAACTCCTTCTAATCCTGCCTTTTTAACTCTAGTTTCTATTTCCTTTTTATCTATTGTGTAAAATCCTAAGTCTTTCATTCTATTAAAGTAAACACTTCCTGCAAAAGTAAATTTTAATCTATCCGCATGCTCTTCTTTTAATTCTTGATTAGCATAAGATATAAAGTCTCCAATAGCAATACTAGTTGGTAGTTGAAGTAAATACATACCTATAGCATTTCTAGCTGCATTATGCCCAGCTAAAGATCCAGTACATATAGCTTCTGTATGCCCTACAAAGAATCCACTTTTTTCTCCACCTACAAATAAATTTTCTAGTCCTGTTACTCTCATATAGTTATCTCTTGGAGCAACCGAAAAATATCTTACTGAATTTCCCTTTCCACCTGAGTATGGATCTACTATTATAGCTCCCTCAAATCCTGGAATTTTTCTTAATTTTTCAAGTGGATAATATGGTGCCATTAACTTTGCATGACCTGTATCTATTAGAATTAAATTCTTAGCAAACTCAGGTAGTGAGTACTGTTGACAAACTTTTATATCAAGTTTTTCTGTATTTATAAGTTCTTCTGGTAAAGGTATTACAGCACAACCTTTTTCATTTAAATCTTTTTGAATTTCTTCACTTAAACTTTCTTTTAATAACTTCATAGAACCACTAAAAGCCCCTAACTCCCCTGTGTTTCTTCTTCCATACATATCTTCTATTCCACACTTGCTAGTTATACTAACTCTTCCTCCAAATGAAGGACATCTTAAAACACACATAGCACACCCATTACCATACTTAGTGCAATTTCCCATAGGTCCTGAAGATCCTGTTGTTTCTACAAATGAGTCTCCACTTATAATCTCCCCATCTTCTAAAACAACAGCTTTTATTTTCTTACCATCTAATTTTACATCTATAACTCTAGAGAAAAATCTTACTTCTATGCCCATACTTAATATTTTTTCTCTTACAGGTTTTTCAATTTCTGTTACATTGTATATAGTTGAATGTTTATGACCTGGAAAATCCATGTCTTTGTGTGTACTATACTTATCGGTTAATTCAAATAACTCACTTGCTCCTAGGGCTATAGCTTCTTCTGTTGCAGTATATCTTCCATTGTTTCTCATTATTCCTCCAACATTCCCAAGCCCTAGTAAAAGATCTGTTCTTTCTAAGATAGTAACCTCTGCTCCTGCTTTTCTTGCAGATATTGCAGCTGCACAACCAGCCCATCCGCCGCCTATAACTACTACTTTTGCCACTTTAAATTCCCCCTTAAACCTAAAACGAATTTATTTTAAACTTTTTAAATACTCTCTTCCATTAATTTGAGCTTTACAAGATTTCGTTCTTTTCCCATTAATTACAACCGTACATCCTCCACATATTCCTTCCCCACATACAATTAAATTATTATTTGCTATTGAGAATCTAATATTTTCGTCAACACTATCAACCAGTTTCATGATTTCCTTATTAAAAGAATTAAATCCGCCACTATACACAAGCTCTACATTATTTCTTCTTATATAGTCTTTAATTAACTCTTCATCTTCTTTTATATTTATGAAGTGGATATTAACATTTAACTCTTTTATTTTATCTATAACTTCATCTAAAATAGTTCTTCTAGTGTCTACAAATACTTCTACATGATTATTGTTTTTTAAGATATACTTAATTATTTTAGGTGCATTTACTTGAGATAACCCACTTAATATTACCGCTACATTACTATTTGTTGTAAGTTTAAACTCCTTAAGTCCTAATACCCCATTTAAGTATGGACCTCTTACCCATACTTTATCAAAACTTAATAACGATTTAGTCTTATGTCCAACCTCTTTAATTATTACTTTTAAAATTTCATTTTCAACATCTATATCCATAACAGATATAGGTACATTGTATCTTGAGTCAATTTGGTCTTTGCATCTTAATAATATATAAGAACCGGGATTTAATAGTTCTTCTAATAGAATTTTAGGCGTTCTTATCTCTAGTAAATATATATCCTCTTTTAATTCTTTTTTTGTTACAACATCACATAAAACATCTTTTTTTTCGTTGCAAGCTGCATTTCGATTATGCTGCAATTCATTGTATACGCAAACCCCCTGCCAAATACAATCACAAGTTTTACTGCCTTGTATTAAACTACATTGAATACAATCTCCTGAATATGCTAAATGACACGGACAGTATTTGCTTCCACAATCAGCACATGGTTGTATGCTTATTCTTTTCAAAAGACCACTTCCTTTAGATGATTTTTAAATGTCTAATTTTTAACTGCTATAGTATTAATTTATTATCTAATTTTTATTTTGTTACAATTAAATATTTATATAAATTTTTAAAAACTATATATCATAACTACTACTTTGGAATATAATGTATAAAAGGACATGATTACATATTTAAACTGGCTTATAAATAGTTAGGGGGGAGTTTATGAATTCTAATTTTGTTTTTTCTAATGAACATCTAATAATTCTACTTTGTGTAGCTATCTTCTTATTCTTATTGCCTAAGCTAACTAAAAATTTACTTCCATACAGCTATTTAGTAGAAAAAATTATATGCCTATCATTTGTATTCATAATTATATTAGAACAAATATGTTTAATTTCTTTAGGAAGTTATAATGTTTTTTACACACTTCCGATAAACATAACAAGCATAACAATATATTTGTGTATCGCTATTTTTCTTTTTAAAAAATATCATTTATTTAATGTATTTTTCTCATGGAGTATAGTTTGTTCTATAGGCGACTTAATATTTTTTAAAGATTTATATTTTGAGTTTCCACATATTCTTTATTTCTTTTATATAGCATCCAGATTATTACTTTTATATTCTTTAGTTTATTTAGTTGGAGTCAGAAAGTTTTATGTAAATTCTAGATGTATAGTAGATAATATAAAAGCATGTTCTTTATTTTTCTTATTTACTTTTTTATTAAATCAATTCACTAATGCTAATTATGATTATAGTTTTTCAAATGCTAATTTTTATAGCATATTATTATTCACATTTATTACATCTTTAATTTATTTACCTACATTAATTAAAGATAATAATAGTATTGATTTTAAATTTAAACGAAAAAATAAGTTATAAGAGTATTAAATAGTACTCTTATAACTTATTTTTTTATCTATATTCTTTTTATTTTTTTTAACTATATAAGAACTTATAAAAAACATACCTATGAAAACCATACTAATTTTTCCATTTTCTAATATTTTATTTTTCCATATAAAAATTGGAATTATTAAAATCAATGCACTAGTGTTATATAAAATTTTATATTTAAGTGGTTCTTCTTCTAAACCATACTTTTCTGATCTATAAAGCTTCAGGTATGTTAATACAATTGAAATAAAAAAAGCACCAATCAATATGTATACAAAATATTTGCTAACTAATGGTTTGTCTAAAACCAAGTCACAAAATAACGCCATTATTGCTATTACTAGTGAAAGTTTTTTGATAGTCTCTAAATACACAGCATAAATAGGTGTATTCATTATATAATCTTTGCATATAGTATCACAAAACTCCTTAGGATTAACTATATATTTCTCTAAGCTAGTATTTTTATTGCTTAAATTTATATACAAGTTATAAACCTTTTGACTTATATCTCTTTTATGACTTTCAAGCATATTTAAATTTCTTATATACTTTACCATACCAGTGTAAATAATAAAATTTTCATCTTTAAAACTTTTCTTACTATCCCCCATAAATTCACCCCACTGAATTTAAAATATTTATA
>NZ_LBBT01000118.1 GCF_001006285.1 Paraclostridium benzoelyticum | reverse complement strand
AATAAGCTCTATATAATATCATATCATGGTATATCGCTTAATCTTCATATACTTAAATTATTTCCTCAATCTAACTATTATATAAAAATTTTTTCAAAAATAAAACCCCCTATATATTTAGGAGGTTTGCTTTGCTTTTATTTTTTGTACTCTATTACAAGTCTTCTATATGGATCTACACCTTCACTATGAGTTTTTACAAACTTATCATTTTGAAGAGTTGAGTGAATTATTCTTCTCTCATATGGATTCATATAATCTAGCTTTTTAGTTTTTCTTGTTTTAGCAACTTCTCTAGCTACCTTATTTGCATATCTTATTAAAGATTCTTCTCTTTTTGATCTGTAATTTTCTATATCTATAAGGACCTTAAAGTGTGAGTCTTTTTTTACTTTGTTTAAAGCTAATCCTGCTAAAAATTGAATAGAATCTAAAGTTTCTCCTCTTCTACCAATTAATATTGCAGCATCTTTACCTGTTATATTAACTTTAACAACATTTTTTTCTTGATTTACATCAACTTGAGCTTCCATATTTAAATTATTAACTATATTTAATACGAAATCTCTAACCACATCTGACTCTTTTAATGTATCTTTGCTTTCTTCTTTTTTGTCTACAATAGCGATTTCTTTTTCTATTAATGGTTGTTCTTTTGAATCTGGAACTTCTACTTTTTCCTTAACAGTTATTTTAAAAATCCCATCTTTGTTTCCTATTAATCCCAAGAAACCTTTTACAGGTTCTTTTACAACCTCTACATCTATGTCTTCTCTATTTACTCTTAATTGTCCTAAAGCTTGTGATATAGCAATATCAATGTTTTTACTTTTTATTTCTAGGCTTTGTTTCATCTACTACACCCTCCCCAGAATTAGCAAGCTTAGTTCTTAATGGATTCATTATTAAGTAGTATTGAGCTAATTGGAATAAATTACTTACTGTCCAATATAACGCAAGACCAGCTGGGAAACTTATTCCCCACCAAAACATCATAAATGACATAAAGTATGTCATAATCTTCATAGACCCTTGTTGTTGATCTTGTGGCATAGTTAACTTTTGAGTTATAAACGTTGTTACTCCAGCTAACACAGCTATTATTAAAGTTTTATCTGGTGATGATAAAGATGTCATCCATAAAAATCCTGTGTCAGCAGCTTTTTGAGCAGCTTCACTTTGGAAAACATGGTGCGTAACTGGATTTCTTAATACATTATAAAGACCTATTAATATAGGAAATTGTATTAATAATGGTAAACATCCTGACATCGGATTTATTTTAGCCTCTTGGTAAACCTTCATTATTTCTTGATTTTGTTTTTCTGGTTTACTCTTGTATTTTTCTTGTATCTCTTTTATTTTTGGCTGAATATCTTGCATAGCCTTCATAGACTTTGTCTGTTTTATAGTTAGCGGTAATAATATTACTTTTACAACTATAGTGAATATAATAATAGCCCATCCATATTCAATTCCAAAATCTAATATAAATTTAAGAACTTGGCCTAATAAGTTACTAATAAAATTCAATTCTAATACCTCCTAAAGTGTCTTTATCTTTACTTTACAACATAATTACTTTAGAGGATCATATCCTCCGGGATGGAAAGGGTGACACTTTAATATTCTTCTTATGGCTAAATAAGACCCTTTTAGTGCCCCATATTTTTTCAAAGCTTCTATTGCATACTGAGAACAAGTTGGATAAAACCTACACGTAGGTCCTTTTAAAGGAGATATGTGTTTTTGATAAAATCTTACTATATATATAAAAACTTTAGTTAAATAATGGTTTATATTATTTAATAAGTTATATAATTGCTTCAATTTAATCCCCCATATCCTTATTAACCTTTTAATAGTTTAGACTTTTTAACTAAGCTCATAACCGATTTCTCTATATCTCTATACTCAGCATCTTTGCTAGCTACTCTAGCTATGAACACTAAATCATATCCATCTTTTATATGCTCATCACAGTTTAACCTAAAACCTTCTCTTATTCTTCTTCTAACCTTATTTCTAATATTAGCTTTTCCAACTTTCTTAGAAACAGAAAATCCTACTCTATTAAAGTCTGATTTATTATCCAGTATATACATTACTAAGTATTTATTTGCAAAAGATTTGCCGTGTTTGTATACTTTTCTAAAATCAGAGTCTTTTTTTATACCTTTAGTATTCTTGAAATCCATACTAAATCCTCCTAAAAACACAGCTTAAATTTATAATTTTTTACACAAAAAGGCTACTTTTCAGCAGCCCTTTTATAAAAAAATTAATGAGTTAATCTCTTTCTTCCTTTAGCTCTTCTTCTCTTTAGAACATTTTTTCCGTTAGAATTTTTCATTCTCTTTCTGAATCCATGCTCTTTTTTTCTTTGTCTTTTCTTTGGCTGATAAGTTCTTTTCATTTTTTGCACCGCCTTTCAAGATTAATTTTCCGTTTATAAAAATAATAACTTTACCCTCAAAGTAAGCATAACACGTACAATTATAAATCCTTTTAGGCTTATTGTCAACGTATTTTTGCGGTTGTTTTGTCAAGATTTCATAGTAAAAAATAATAGTTAATTTTGTTGACATTTTTATCAACAAGTCGTTAAATATGTGGATAAATTGTACATAAATTATTGAAGTTTAGCGTATATTCTGATATTATAAATATACCTGTTGATAATGTTTATAAATATTATTAACATTTTAAATTTATTCACAAGTTGTGGATAAAATGTGCATAACTTATTGTGTAAAAGATAATAATCAAGTTATAAACTATATTTTATTATTATTGATATTATTTATAACTTTATATA
>NZ_LBBT01000117.1 GCF_001006285.1 Paraclostridium benzoelyticum | reverse complement strand
TTAATAATTAGTACTCTCCGCATTTATATATACAAAATAATATTTTTTATTTTGTATTATAATTTTCTAATAAAAACTTATCCTCGACTTAATTTTTAGATATGCTAAACTTCTTAAAATTAAGTATTAAAGTCTTATATTTGAGCACTTATTATATCAAACTTTAATTTAAACTCTATTGTTTTATTTTGTAAAAGCACTTTATATAAGCATTTATCATACATTGTTATTAAATTGAAAAGGGAGTGATAAATATGTATAATGGTCAAACTCAATATCCATGGCCTTATTGGCCTAATATGCAAATGTTTAATATGTACCCCTATCCATTCTGGGCTTACCCGCAAATGCAAAATATGAACCCTTATAGTTTTTTTGGGAATCCATCAATGTATCCCCAAGGATTTCAAAGACCTCTTCCTCAACTGAAGGATTATGGACCTAATCCATTTGTAATTAATATTGATGAGGCTACTGATGAAAATAATACTTTCCGTACTGCTTTATGGACAGGAACTAATTTGCAAGTTACATTAATGAGTATAGAAGTTGGGGATGATATAGGATTAGAAGTTCATGAAACTGGAGATCAATTCATACGTATTGAAGAAGGTCAAGGACTTGTTAAAATGGGAAATAGTAAAGATAAATTAGATTTTCAAAAAATGATTTACGAAGACTATGCTATTATGATACCTGAAGGTAAATGGCATAATATAATTAACACAGGGAATAAACCACTTAAATTATATGCTATATATGCACCACCTGAACATCCACGTGATACAATTCATCAAACTAAGGCAGATGCAGAATTAGCTGAGCAAAATTCTAGATATTAGCCAGAGTATTATTTAATTCTAACTATATTAATTTAGACTACTTAGTAATTTATTTAACCTTAAAAATCCATATATTCTAAATATGGTTAGTTAAAATTTCAATATAACTTCTCATAAGAAAACTTTATAAGAACAATAAAATAACTGTATAAAAACTAAGTTTTTATACAGTTATTTTATTGTTCTTATTTTCATTTAACTTAAATAATCTTTCAAAGTAAGTATATCACTTAATATTCACCTAATTATGAATCAAAATTTTATTTAATGTCGATATTTGTATTTAAAATTCAGTTGATATATATTACGTTTAACGATATACTTTTATTACGGTTAATGATATATCTTTAACCGTAATAAAGTGAGGTGATACTTTGAAGGATAATGTCAAAGGTGGGGCTCTAACAGAGGTAACATTGTATATTTTATTAGCACTATATAATCCTAACCATGGTTATGGAATAATGCAATTTGCTGAAGAAAAGACTAATGGTCGTTTAATTTTAGGAGCAGGTACATTGTATGGAGCAATAAATACACTTGTAGATAAAAAATGGATACAACTTGTTAGTGAAGAAAAGAAAAAGAAAAATTATCTAATTACAGGATTAGGAAAAGAGATTGTTAGTAAGGAATTAAAAAGATTGAATGATGTTTTAAAACTTGCTAATCAAATAGTTAAGTAAAGGGGTTGTAATTTTTTATGAATAAATCAAAGGTGTTCTTTGATATTGAAAAAGAAACTAAATGGCTTAATAGCTTGGCAAAACAAGGATATAGGTTAACTGGTAAGAGTGGTTTCACATACCGTTTTAAAACGTGTGAAAAAGGTGCTTACATTTATCAGGTTGAAAAAAGAAAGCCTTTTACTTCTGATAAAAATTTAGATTATATAGATTTTATATCTAATTTAGATATTAATACGGTAGCTATTCAATGGGGTTGGTTTTACTTTGAAAAAGAAAATGACGGAAAAGATTTTGAGCTATTTACAGATATTCAATCAAAGATATCTCATTATAAAAACCTTATTTTTACACTTTTAATAATAGGATTTTTTAGTTTTTGTATCTTTAATAATTGTTTAAATTCACCAATAGGATCACAAGGGCCTTATATATTTAATATCTCATTCCCACTTATAGCAAACCCATTGTTGATGGCTACTGTAGCTTTTACAATTATAAAATACTTTATTAAAATTCATAAATTAAAAAAAGAAAGATTCATAAATGAGTAAATAACCTTTTTTATTATAAAAACCGTCTCACTTTATTGTGATACGGTTTCTTATAGTTTAATAACATATTCAAATTTTTATAAAAACTCCTTAATTTGATTTATCAAATCTTCCTTGTTTTCTTCTAGTTGTGCTAGTCTATTTACATTAGCTCCAGATGGATGTGGGAACCCTTTAAGAATTTGTATTGTATCGATAATTCCTTCTTCAGATAACTTATGTAATACTTCTTCAACAGCTTTTCCTAAAGGTATTATCAATATATCTTTAAAATTTTCAATATCTTTAAGTTCTTTAATAAAATTCTCATAAACATATTTCATTAAGAACTCACTTTTTAGTAATTTAGGTGTATGACCTGAGTAGTTCTGTTTTTTTACGAAAACAGGATAAGGTATCAGTGATACAGTATGTAGTAGATAATCTTTGTCCTCAAACAATGATGAACAACTATTTAGACTTAAAACATCATTAAGTTTTATATCATCTAACATACTAATTATATTTTTTCTAAGTCCTCCACTAAATCTACCTGCCACTTTACACTTGTATTGTATTTCTTCGATATCTGTGCCTAATTCTAACTCTTTTCTAGCAGTTGAAATAGCTGTACTCATTTGCTGAAATCCTGGTGTTATTCCAATAATAAACACCTTCGCTTTTGAGTTCAAATATTCATTATGTGGAGCATAATATACTTCTATATTCCCATCTCTTTTTATAAGAAAATCATCTGTCAATAATTCATCTTTTACATATTTATCTTTTATCGGAAGGCTTCTTATAACTTCTTCATATTCATACAGTGTTTTTTTCATATGCCCAGACCTCTCTGCATTTTTTATTATTTATGATACCTTTTTATTATAATGAGACATAAATATATTCTGATATAACTCTATTTTAATTATATCCTATATTTTATATTTTTCTTTTACTCTAATAATTAAATCATAAATTTACAATTGATATTACTTCATTAAGTATAAATTTACTATCTTTTTTCAACTTTATCTACTAACTACTTATCTATATATTTACTATATTTGGGATAATTTCTATTTAATTGTATCAAAATAGTTTTATAAGCATATTACAATAAACAGTTGTTTTTATATGAAAGGAGAAATATATTTGAGTCATAAGTCTATAACATTATCACTAGCTATATTATTATTAGCTTTACTTTCTATATTTTTTGTATCTCAAAACTACATATTTGACAGAAATAATAGAGTTGAAAAAACTTTGGATAGTTTAGCTCTATCAATTAAAAAAGACGATTGGGTTTTAGCTGAACAGCTATTTAATGATTTGGATATTCTATGGTCAAAAGGAAAATATCTAATAGCTATAAACAATGCAGATCAAGATTTTTCAGAAATGAGAGCTGCTATAAATAAATTAGAAGGTGCCATTGAAACCAAAGATCAATCTAGTGCATTGCAGATTTCAAAAGAAATTAATGATAATTGGAAAAACTTTAGAAGAATAATACCTGAACCTTAATAAGGAGGTGATTTGATGTCAATTATTACTTATTGTATAAGATGTTCTTTTATGTTTCTCGTAGTTTGGTTCGGCTTAAGAATTGTTGGGAAAAAATCTATTGCACAAATAAGCACTTATGATTTAGCTTGTATATTAATTATAAGCAACATTGGTGCTGAGCCATTAGTATATAAAATTCCATCAAAAGCTACTTTAGGAGTACTGTTCTTGGCTTTAATTACAATATTAATTGGTAGACTCTCATTAAACAAAATATTTTATAATGCGGATGATAAACCAAGCATAGTTATTGTAAATGGTAAAATTGATAAAGAAGAACTAAGAAAAAATAATTTAAATATTCCTTTTCTTCTTTCTCAACTTAGGTTAAAAAATTACCCTAAAATATCTGATGTCGATTATGCAATCGTAGAACCTGATGGTCAGATTTCAGTAATTCCAAAATCTCAACAAAGAGCCGTAACCCCTAAAGATTTAAATATAAAAACAAAATATGAAGGTTTAGGTTTACCTCTTATTATAGATAGTCAAATTCAATACAGAAATTTAGAATATGCAAACTTGAATATTGAATGGCTCAATAATGAGATTCAAAAATCTCAATCTAATATTGAAAATATTTCTATTGCTGAACTTGATAACCAAGGACAATTGTATATATGCCTATACAAAGATATTACAACCATTAAACAAAATCCTCCTATTTTTTAATCCTACATTTTATATATCAAAATAATATGTAGGATTTTTTCTACTTAAAGTAATAAAGAAGTTTTTTGTTTTATATTTATCATAATAATATAATTAATTTTCTGTTTTAAACATATACTTACTGTACTTCTCTTTAAAAAACTCAAAATCACCATCATGCTTACATGCTAAGTCCACCCACTCATCATTACATAAATGGTATACGTATCCTTTTTCCTTGTGTACTATATAGTAATCAGCCATTCCTTTTAAACTATTCACTACTTCTTCCTCAATTAATTCCCTTATTAATTTCTTGTATCTTATATCTTTAACCTTACAACTAGTATAAAAATTATGCACTTTTTTAATTCCTACTTCATTTGATTCTCCTAAATCTGTAACTATGCAGTTAAGGTTTTTTAATATACGTTTATTGAGCATATATTGATTTATTCTTAAATTTGATTGAGTATATGTAGGTTCACAATATAAATCTTTGCGTGCATATTCCCCATCTTCATTTTGTATAATTTCCCATTGATATTCATCATACTTATTTATTACAAATAATATATCATCATTATCATTAAATAGATTCTTAAATATATGTAATGCTCGTATATATACTCTTTCTAAAGCTTTATTATCTTCCAAGATGGATTCTTCAATGTTATTTTTTAAATCTAGTTCTAACACATTCTTATTAACTCTACAAAATGGTTGATATAATTTTAAATTTTCATATTTATTGACTATGTATTTTTTCAATTCACTCATAATTTATATTCTCCTACGCAAATTTTGTTAATTAAGATGTTTTTCTTATTGAAATCTTATATCCTAGGTTTACTATTAAGTTGTATAAAATATTAGCCTTTGATTTTCTTAATCTGATAGATATTGATTTTAAAGAATAGAAATTTCTTCTAAACCACATATACCCTTCAACCAATTCTTCTTTGCTCATATTCTTAGGTTCAAATGCTACTCTGGTTTTTCCATTGTAATATGACCAATCCTCAGTTAATAATCTATCCTCTTCTTTTAATTTATAATATAATGGAGTCTTTGGAAGTGGCGTTAATATACTAACTGTAACACCATCAATCCCTAAAAAATTACACATATCTAAAGTTGTTTTAAATACTTCAGTTGTATCTGTATCAAAGCCAAATATTATTCCTGCTTGTATGCAAATTCCATATTTATGAACAGAATCTATTAAATATTTATATTTATCTACGTTGTTCAATCCTTTATTTACACTATTTAAAGTTTCTTTTGAAAAAGATTCTAATCCTACAAAAAAGTAAATACATCCTGCTTTTTTAGCTAACTTCAATAATTCCTCATTATTGCATCTTTCTAGTGTTACCTGTGCTGCCCACTTTTTATATTTTTAATATCATCTATTACCTCATTTACAGGCCTTTTTCTAAACGAATCTTTATATATTTGTTTTAAATTGCAGTAAGAACAACTATATGGGCATCCTCTTGTTGCAAAAACTGCACCTTTAGTAAACCACCTTCTTTTTATTAAATCTCTTCTTGGTATTGGAATTCCTTCTAACGATGGAGTATTTAAACACTTATATTCCCTTTTATAGTTTCCATTATAAAATTCTTCTAAAAATACTGGCCAACTTTCTTCAGCCTCCCCTATAATCAGTACATCACAATGTTCTTGTGCCTCATATGGTAATAAAGTTGCATGAGGCCCTCCAAAAGCAACCTTACTTCCTTTATTTCTAAACTTTTTTGAGATATTATAACAATGCGGTGCATTTGCAGTATTAACCGTAATTACAACTAAATCAAAATTTTTTTCAAAAGGCACCTTTTGATTGTACTCATCTATTAGTGTAATTTCATATTTGCTTTCATCAATAAATGCTGCTAAATATGGCATTGTTATTTGTATAAAGTTGTTTATTTGCCTTTTTCTAAATCTATTAATCTCCTTATTTTCAGGAGTTATCATTAAAATACTTTTTTTCATGTCTCCTCCAAGTAGCTACTTATACATATTACTATTTTTTGTTAATTTATATTATAGTACATATTATAATAACATAATTGTTTAATAAAAAAACCGCATCACATTATTGTTATGCGGTTTTTCTTTATATACACTCATATATATTATTTGAACTTATACTACTCATAGCTAATTTTCATATTTTCACTATCAAAATAAACTAAATCTCCGTCACTAAAGTTCCAAACAGCTTGAAATTTAGTTGGTCTATTTACTCCATTAACAACTTTATAATCACTTACAACAGCAGACCATTTTTCATATGTATTAGTATCTGAAGATAATCTCTTCTCATCTACAAAATGAGTCATTTCATAATTTTCATTGAAATAAAAGGTGCCTGTAGTTTTACTTCCATTTTTTCTTATTGTTGCTTCAACACTATAATCATCAATTTGTTTATACGTAATACTTTCTTGAAGAGCTAGGCTTGGATGCATCATGCATTCTGATAAATATGAAGAGTCAATAATATCAAACTTAGTATTAAAAAGTATTATGTGTTTTGCAAGTATACCTTTCATTGTTGCCTTTCCATCTTTGCAAATATCTATACCTTGAAATGGTATTCCAAACATTTTTGAATCAATTAATGCTACTCTCGTAGGCTCTTTTGTAAAATCATATACTGTATAATCAATTTTTACATTGGGCTTATTAACTCCCATAGAAAATTCTACATCCTTAAAATCAAATTTAATTATACTCGCACTTTCAATTCCTACATATCCATTTTTAATAAAATATTTCTGTATAACTTCTGGAAGAGCTTTTAAATCAGTCTCAGTGATTATACTCTTAGGCATTTTATTTACCTCAAAAAGCTCTCCAACAATACTTCTATATTCCTTTTTAACCGGAGAATATGGAATCATTAAATAAACAATAATAAATACAAGTAAAATAAAAATTACTCCAATCAATATTTTTCTCCCCTTTTTCATATTAATTTATCTCCCTAATTCAAACTTAATATATTTTTTTCTAGCTTTTTCATAACCATCAACATACTATCCAATTCTTCTTCTGTTATTCCATGATATAACCTTTCTATAAATTCTTCTTCTTTATCTTGTCTATCTGTAAAAAATTGATAGCAATTGTCTGTCAGCGATATTCTTACAGCTCTGCTATCATTGACATCTTTTTGCAACTCTACAAGACCAGCTTTTTCCAAATTAATAGAAAGTTTTTTTACATTTTGTCTACTATATCCAATTATTTTTGAAACTTCTGTAAGAGTAGGACTCTTAACCCCACTTCTTATTATTGAAATTAATAAAAACCATTGCTTAGTTGTAATTTCACTAAAAACCTTGTCTCCTTTATTTTGAATTTTATTAGAAAGAAAAAATATTGCTCCAAATATATATGCTTTTTTTTCCACCATTTTGTTATCACCTCGAATACGTAACTAGTTACCTTTTAGTATGAATTAGCTCATATGCATTGTCAATCTTTTATTTTTATTAAGTAGAAATTAGATATGATCTTATATATTTAAACTCAATTAGATAGAATATTTATTGTATCTAATTGAGTTTATTTCAAAAAACTTATTATTTTA
>NZ_LBBT01000116.1 GCF_001006285.1 Paraclostridium benzoelyticum | reverse complement strand
AAACTTTTAATTTTTATCATATAAGCTTTTTTATTATTTAATTTTTATTTATAAGTTACATCTAAAGGATTTTTTAGTTCTCCATTTATTGTTACTTCAAAGTGAACGTGATTGCCTGTGGAACGGCCTGTAGATCCTACCTTAGCTATAGGCTGCCCTTTATATACTAAATCACCTTCTTTAACTATATTTTGACTATTGTGTCCATATATAGAAGTTTTTCCATCAAAATGTTTTATAGCAACTACATTTCCATATCCATTTTGAACACCTGAAAAACTTACAACTCCATAGTCAGTGGCTAATACTTCGGTTCCATAATCAGCAGGTATATCTACACCTTTATGAAGCTTTCTTTCTTTACTTATAGGATGAATTCTATACCCAAAAGGCGAACTCAACTCTGTATATCCTGGAACAGGCCAAGATCCATAATTTATTTTCCCGTTAATTTCGTTTTTCAAATTATTTTCTTTATCTTCTAAGTTTTTTATTTGATCATTCAAGTATAATTTCGAATCCTCTAGATCTTTTATTTCTGAGTCTATAGAATTTTTTAATAAAGCTTTATTGTCTTTTAAGCTATTTTCATCATCAACAAAGTTTAATTGAACAACTTCCACTTCATTAGATTCTTTTTGAATTAACTTTTTTTCTTCTATAGACTTATCTATACCTGTAATTTTCTCATTAATATTCCTTTGTTCAATTTTTAAGTTGTATATACCTTTTACAATCTGTTCACTTGATGAATTTTCATTTTCTACTCCATATATATTAAGTGTACTAATAGTCGTTATTAAACCTACAGTCATTAATATTTTTAAGCTCTTAATCATACTTTTTCCTCCTTCTTAATAACTATTTCTTAATATAGACAAGTTAAATATAAATTATTCAAAATTTAACTTAATATCAATCACAATGGACAATCAATCTTAATAAAATAATATAAACTATTTGTTTAAACCTATTAATTTATTAAGAAAGGGGAAGATAATATGATTAAAAATCAAGAGGTTATATTTGGAATTATATCTGCTATATTTATAATAATATATTCTGCGTCATACATACTTTCTGATTTATATTTGATAGTAAATTCTAAAACTTTAAAATCAAATATAAATAAAGTACTCCCTACACTTAGTAAGTTAAATACACCTTCACTAATAATATCCCTTGCCTGTTTAATCCCTCATGTTTATACATTAAAAACTAATTTTTCTATATTTGATAGTAGTTCTATGTTATTATTTGTATTGTTTATGGCGACTTGCACAAAGTTAAATTTTTTAAATAAACTAAAAATAAAACACTACTCATCTATAATTGCTTATTTATTAATAGTAAGTTTATCTGTTCATATATTTTTCAGATAAAAAGTTCATTCAATATAACAAAAGGGATTAAGCTTTGCTTAATCCCTTTCTAAATTCTAAATAAAAGTGGTTTAATATACTCTTTTATCTAATATAAAAACTATTAAAATATGTTTTTTTGATATTGAATATATTTTTGTTGAACTTCTTTCATTTTCTTTTTCATTTCTATTTGAAGATTCGATGCTGTTTCATAATCTTTAATTTCTATAGAATCTTTTATTCTTGTAAATAAAGACTTTGTATTCATTGTATCTTTCATTAAATAATGTTTTATATAGTTTATCTCTTCCCACAACACTCCATCTAAAACGTCCATATCATCATTTATATGTAATTTTTTTAAACTTCTTATTATATCTATATTATCTTGTATAATTCTATTTTTAAGCTCTTTTTTCCATTTGTCTATAGCCCCTACTTTAAATGAGTCTATTATTTTATCTGAAAATACATTTCCTTGAGTTAATGATTCTAACTTATAGCTTTGAGTTTCTAAGTTTTTCATATTCTCATATACAGTAGCTGGAGGAGTTGAAAATCTTTGATTTCTTTCTTCTTCTTCATAATCTTCAAATACATCATTTTCGTCTCTGTAGGCTCTGTTTTTTTCTAGATAAAAACTATTTTCTCCTATATCTTTTGATAGTTCCTTCTCTAATTCCTTTGTACCTAATTTACTCTCAGCAACAGCCTTTATCCCATGAATTATAGTTTGGTATGCTCCAGCTATAACTAAATAAGTATTAGATAATGGATTTGGAGATCTAAGCTCAAATCTTGTAGCTAAAGGACTATTAAGATCTCTTATAAGTCCAACTAATATAGATCTATTTCTTGATGGAACTTCGTAAGAGTGACCTACTGATGTAACTATACAAACAGGTGCTTCAAAACCTGGAACTAGTCTATTGAATCCATCATTAGACGAAGTAACGAATGGGTTTAGTACTTCATAGTTTCTAAGTATTCCCATTAAAGCTCCGTATCCAAACTTTGTAGTATAATCATTTTTCATATCTTCTGGCGAAAATAAATTGACTATCTTTCCATTTTTAAGCTTTGCACTGATTCCAAAGTGAGTGTGTTCTCCACTTCCTGCAACACTATCTAAAGGCTTAGCTTTGAAAGTTACTTCTAAACCACTCCTACAAAAAACGTCTTCTATAACTTCTCTAGCCAATAATTCATTATCTGCACATTGAAGTGGTGTTGAATATTTCCAGTCTATTTCCAATTGTTCCATTGCATGGTTAGTTTTCCCATCTATACTAATAGAGCTTGTTATTCCTCCAACCTCTTTATGACCCATTTCTGGTTCTACCCCTAAATTTTGAAGTATTATTAGACTATTTTCTAGACAAGTTCTTATAATTCCTTTTGTTCTTTTCCAATACTGTTCTTTTAAACTTTGAGATACATGAAGAGCTTCTATATCCGCTTTATCTTCTGGTGTGTTTACCCAAAATTCTAGTTCTGTTGCAGCAGTTAGATTTATACTTTCTATTTCATCTATGCTACTTATTCCTAGACCTTCAAGCATGTGTGGTTGTTGTGATATTATGTTCATTATAACTTCTTTTGTATATTCTTCTGACTTTTTTAAAATCCCTCTAGAGCAAACTCTTTTTCCTTCATGTAATAAAAATGCTGGTATTTTTAAAGTTCCTATCGGTAAGTTGCACTTATTACACATATTTTCCATATTATAATCTATATACCAAATAGCATCATTATCTGGCATTAAATCAACTTTTGCATTGTTTAATGTTGCTATATTGTATAATTCAACACTAGAACCATCAGTTTGTATCCCTGAATTTAAAAATCCTGTAATATCATCTAGAAAAAGTTCTATAGGTATTTTTTCATCTATAGCATTTCCACCTAGATCAACTCCCATCAGAGATACAAATTTTATATTTTCATGTTGAGACAATAGTTCCTTTAAATCTTTTTCATTGTGACTATGTTTTTCAATAACATATAATAAAGATTGCATTTTTATCCCCCAATTCACTGATTTTATTTTATGATTTGCAAGTTATGATGTTTTTCAGAATAAAACACTTTTAATTCGCAATATAATTTATATTATTATAATATATTTGTATTTTGTTCGCAATATATTTAATTTTTTAAATTTACTTAAAAATCCTGTGTATGATTTTTTTTTTACATAGGGTATACTAAATTAATAACCAAAAATTTTTAGGAGAGATTCGTATGGAATATATAGTTTTCGATTTAGAATTTAATCAGGGATTTGATAAAGAAAATAACAAAACATTTTCTAATGAACAATGCCCTTTTGAAATAATACAAATAGGAGCTATAAAACTTGATGCTAATTTTAATATAATCGACAAATTTAGTAGTTTTGTAAAACCCAATATATATAAAACCATCCATCCATTTGTTGGAAAAATGACTCATATAACATTGGACAAAGTAAAAGATGCACCTTCTTTTTCAAACGTATATAAGGAATTTAGAAAGTTTATTTCTAGCAAGTCTAGTATAATGTGCGTTTGGGGTTCTGGAGATTTAAAGGAGTTATACAGAAATATAAATTATTACTCACTTCCTTCAAAAGGATTGCCCCAGTTATATATAAACGTTCAGCAGTATGCATCATCTTACTTTAATAATCCAACTGGCCAAAGTATCGGCCTTCAAAATGCTATACAAATTTTACAGCTTGAACAAGACAAAGCATACCACGATGCTTTAAATGACGCTTACTATACAGCTTTAGTTTTAAAAAGTATTTACGATGAAAATATAGTTGCAGATACTTATGTATATACACCTGTTAAATCCAATAGAACTAGATCTAAATCAGTTAAAAAGAAAGTTAACTACCTTGCTTTATTTGAAGAATTTAAAAAGATACTAGGAAGAGATTTAACTTCAGATGATAAGAAACTTATAGATTTAGCTTATAAGATGGGGAAAACTAATCAGTTTTTAATAGATGATATCCCAGCTCCAACCCCTAAAGCTTCACCTAAATCAAGTAAGAAAAAAGCAAAACATGGTTTTAAGTATAAAAAAAGAAGATAAGTCCTAATTTTAGGACTTATCTTTTTTATGCATTCAAAAACAACATTTTTATATTTTCATATTGAGCAAACTCTACAACATCTATTGGTTTGTCTTCATTTCTAAATTTACTTTCTTTACCTACGTATACATTTACATTACCAACTTGATTGTATACTTCATCTATAATATTTATAAAATCTTCACTTTTTAAACTTTCTCCCTTAGACTTTATAAATACTATACTTTCATTATCTTCATTTCTAACTATAGACTCTATTCCAAACAATAGACTCTCTTCTTTTATATAAACAACTTCAGCTCCTAAAGCTATCCCTTTATTTATTTTTTCTTTAAGCTGTACTATATTCATAATACCCTCCTTTATTTAACAGTTTATTAAATTATATTAAAGGTATTATGATTTTATGTTTTATTTTATGACTAATTCAACTGGACAATGATCTGAACCTAGTATTTCAGTATGAATATCTGCTGATACAAGTCTCTCCTTTAACTTATCAGATACACAGAAATAGTCAATTCTCCACCCAGCATTATTATTTCTAGCATTAAATCTATATGACCACCAGCTATATACGCCTTCTTTGTCTGGATTGAAATATCTGTAAGTATCTATAAATCCTGAATTTAAAAAATCCGTAAATTTATTTCTTTCATCGTCTGTAAACCCAGCATTTTTTCTATTTGTCTTAGGATTTTTTAAATCTATATCTGCATGAGCTACATTTAAGTCTCCACACATTATAACAGGTTTTACCTCATCTAATCTATTTAAATAATCTCTAAAATCATCTTCCCACTTCATTCTGTAATCAAGTCTTTTTAAACCCTGTTGCGAGTTTGGTGTATATACTGTTACAAAATAAAAGTCTTCAAATTCTAGGGTTATAACTCTTCCTTCATTATCATGTTCTTCTATTCCTATTCCATACTTAACACCTATAGCTTCATTTTTTGAAAATATAGCTGTACCTGAATAACCTTTCTTTTGAGCATAATTCCAGTAATCATAGTATCCTTCAAGTTCTAAATTAATTTGACCTTCTTGAAGTTTTGTTTCTTGCAAACAAAATATATCTGCATCTATTTCTTTGAAAAAGTCCATAAAACCTTTAGTTACACAAGCTCTAAGTCCGTTTACATTCCACGATATAAATTTCATATTTTTCTCCTTTGTATCTACTTAAATTGTATTTTTTTTGCAAAATCTTGAGGTTTAGTTGAGGATACGTATATTCCATTGCTTACTTCAAAACCTCCAAAGTTGTATTTTCTAGGAATCACATGAAAATGTAAATGAAATAAATCATCATTTTCCAATCCCTTTGGATGTGCATGCATACATAAATTAAAAGGCATATATCCGCATTCAATGTATATTTTCCCAAATACTTTTTTAAAAATATAGGCAAGTTCATTTAAGTTTAATTCACTTAAATTCTCAAATTTAGAACTATCTTTACATATTATTCTAACTTCATTGTTATACATTGATGCATATGGAATTAACACCAAAAACTTTTCTCCGTTATACACAACTCTTTCATTTAAAGTTATCTCTTCATTTATAACTTTCTCATATAAGCTTTCTTTTTTGCTTTCATAGTGCTCTTTTAATATGTTTACTTCATTTTTTATATACTTAGGTATCAATGACATAGAAATAATTTGCGAATGAGGATGTGCTAAAGATGCTCCAGCCTTTTTAAGAAAATTTTTAAATATGCTTATATATATAGTGTCTTTATTTTCTACATACTCTTTATACCTATTTTGGTATGCTATAAACATATTTCTAAATTCAATTTCACTCATATTATAAAAAGAACCATTGTGTCTGTATGTATCTATAATAACCTCATGAATACCACTTATTCCTACTGCCCTTTCTTCTATTATTGGATATTTATTATAAATAGATTTGCATATCCATCCAGAATCACTATTTATTTGAAAAGTCGTTCCTGCTGAAAGTTCTTCATTACCTCTACAAAAAGGGCATTTCTTTTCATAAATATTAGCTAATTCTTTTTCATCTTCAATTTTTTTCATATCAGTTGGTCTACCTGTCCTATCAGGAGCAAATATAATTATATCTCCACTAAATAAATCTACCCTTAAATCACTCAAATTTAACACCTCTATTCAGAGTATTTAATAATTAATTAATTTTTAAATATATACTTAATATAATATTTTCAAAATAC
>NZ_LBBT01000114.1 GCF_001006285.1 Paraclostridium benzoelyticum | reverse complement strand
TATAAAATTCTAAGTTTTTAAAATTATTTTCATTATATTTAAAATCATCTTGTTAAAATTAATTCTTTTGTGTATACTTTTTGTATGTTTATTTATTAAATTATTATTTATAATCGAGGAAAAGGGAGTCTAACTATGTTAAATACTATTGAGATTATACTTAAAATTTTATTTTTCATTTTGTCTTTTATATGGGCTGGAAAGATTATGATTTTAAGAAGTGATAAGCAAATAGTTATAAATCCATTACTTATTTCTATATCAGCGATTTTAGCTTTACTACCCGATGCAATATTTGGAATTAACCTTCAATTTGTTAATATAACATTATATTTCATATACGTAGTTATAATTTTATTCGGACTTTATTGTATGAAAAGAAAAAATGGAGTTTTTTAACTCCATTTTTTTATCGTTTAATACCTTCAACTCTATATATTTTCATGCCATAAGACATAAACTTATCTTCATATTCAGTTGTTACATTACCTTCAAATTCGCTATTAGCTAAATCTAAAGTTATATTTTTAAGTTTTAAATCAGCTTCTGAAAACTCATTTAAACTAAATTCAAACAGTTTTTCATTATCTGTTTTGAAGTGAATTTCACCATTTGAATTTAATATAGTTTTATAATTCTCTAAAAATCCTCTATATGTTAATCTTCTTTTGTTCCATCTTTTTTTAGGCCATGGATCACAAAAGTTTACATAAACTCTAGAAAGTTCATTTTCCTCGAAATAAGTTAAGATGTTATTTACATCTCCCCATACAAACTTTATGTTAGTTAAGTTGTTTTCAACAGCCTTCTCAACTGCTTTTAATAAAACCTCTTCTTTTATTTCCATAGCTATATAATTGATCTCTGGGTTTTGTTTTGCTAAAGTTGTTATAAATTGACCTCTTCCTGTACCAAATTCAACGTGTATAGGGTTTGAATTTCCAAACTTTTCATTCCACTTTCCTTTGAATTTTATATCTTCACCTTTTATAACATACTCTTCAAAACTTAATAATCTAATGTCGGCGCCTTTTTTCTTACGTCTTCTCATGATTTACTCCTATTTTATTTATTCAAAATTAAAGAGCATTGGAAGCCCAATACTCTTTAATTAGTTATTAATTAATTTCCGCAGCCAGAACATCCGCCGCCGCATCCACCGTCAGCTTGATTTTCTGGTGCAACTCTAAATCCATAACCAGTATCTTCTATAACTATATCTCCATAGTTATTGTAATCTTCTGTACTCATTATAAAGTTTAAACCTTCTACTTCGTAGTTTAGGTCATCTCCACCTTGCTCATCCAGAGCAAGTCCAAATGATGGACCACCTCATCCTACTCCTGCAAAATAAACTCTTATATTTTTAGGTCTATCTTGACTGTCAGCTAAAATATCTTTTAATGTTTTTACAGCTGTATCTGCAACTTTAACTTTCATTTTAATACATCCTTTCAATTTTATTACATAAATTTATATAAAAACAAATTTATATATATATTATACCCATATAGAGTATATAATCAAACTTTTTTCTTAAATTTTTAAACTTTTTTGCAAAATTAAAAAGAGTAGTAACTTAATACTACTCTAATGATCAATATGCTCTATTGACGAATTTATAATAAAACTTCCATTTTCTTCTATATTTAGGACAACTACACTAGGCGAAGTATACATATAGTCAGATAAAACCGGAAATAAAATCGTATACTTTCCTGTTTGAATATTATTAAATAAATACTTACCATTAATATCAATAGGCGAATAAAATATGTCCCCGTATTCATTAATAAGCGTAACAACCTTATCCCTAAATGGGTAAGCTTCATATGATTTTAAATTTGCTAATTTCTCCTCTGGCTTTATATATCCAAATACCTTTGATAAACTAAAATCTGGATTAGAACTATTCACTTGAGATTCTTTAGATTTTAAGTAAATTGGTTGAATTAAAGTACCGCTTAAGATTCTTGGAAAACTAGTTGTATCTTCTTTATAAAAATCAGCCTTTAATATACAATTAGATTTTATATTATTTATAACTATCTCTGATATGGAATACAACATAGATGGTCTTTCATTTGTATGAATACTATCATATTTACCATTGACCTGTATATTATCTAAAAAAACAATAGAATTAAGATCCCATACTATATTAGAAGAAAAAAATAGTGATTTTTCCATATCGATTTCAATTGGATCAAGTATTATGCACTGATCAGTTGCTAAAATGGTAGTATTTCTAAAGTTGGGTTTGTTAAATTCTGATAAATTAGATATTCTGTTGTTATCTAAATTTACAGTTCTCAGTTCGGTATTGTTAATGTTTGGTATAGATTTTATATTATTACTGTCTAATCCTAATCTTTTGAGCTTTTTTAAGTTTTTTATAAAGCTAATATCTTCAACTTTATTTTCATTTAACTCCAATTCTTCTAACTTTATGAGCTTTGATAATGGAGAAGCATCAGAAATATTGTTTTTGTTTAAGTTTATATATATAGCATTTATAGCAAACTCTATCCCTTTTATATCCTTTATATTATTACCTGATAAATCTATTTCCGTTAATCCTTTTAAAAATTCTTTTGTTATATCTGAAATATGAACATTAAATTGCCTTGATAAAGCTAGTTTCAAGCTATTGCTTATATATGGATGTTGATTATTCTTTTCCAATGTCTATCATTCCTTTATATAGTAGTCACAATATAATATATGGTTATTTATTGGTACATGACACTAAATATCTATCTTTAAAATAGTACTTATTTTTATCAATTTTTTATTGCTTTTTTGTACATACTAATAATAAATACTTATTTTATAAGGAGTGATGTTATTATGTCAAAAATAAATTGTAGTGCTATCACATGTAGTTATAATATACACGGAAATTGCCATAGCGGAGCAATTAAAGTTGATGGAGCTCAACCAAATAACCTAAAAGACGTTCACTGTACATCATTTGTAAGTGTACATAAAAACTTAAAAAGTGATATTCAAGGTGAATGTGAGCATATTGTATGTAATGCTATTGATTGTATTCATAATAAAAATTCAGAATGTAGTTGCTATAATATATTCGTATCAGGAAATGATGCTAAAAATTTCAAACAAACTAACTGTTGTAGTTTCATATCTAAATAAAAAATAGGCGAGTTAAATTCTCGCCTATTTTTTATTTAGATATGAAACTTGTAATTTAACCCATGCTAAAGTTTGATCTCCAGAAGCTTTACTAAAGTAATAATTTTCTAAGTATTCATTTCTATCTGATATCGACTGAGTCTGTAAGAACAGGGTTAAAAATGATAAAGACATACTGTAATAATTTAATGTATTTAAAAGTCCAAGTGAAAATGGATTTTTTTCTTCATCTCCACTTTTTTCTTTATGATAGTCAGACAGGTTTATCCTAAGTTCTCTTATTTGTGTTTTTATATATAGGGCTTCTTTTAAAAGGTTCTTTGTATCCTTTTTATTAATAACAGAATTAAGTGAGTTGGAAGCTAAAATTTCAACTTGATTTCCTATGCTAGTTAATTCATTTATATATTCATCTTCTACTGAACTGGTATTGTTAGGTACATTTGGCATGTATATATTTGCATATGAATTAATATTACTAAATACAATTATTGTAATAAAAGCAACTATTGATACTAGTATTTTTTTCATAATAAAACTCCTTTAAAATCTTATTTTTATATTATTCGCTTTAAAGTTAGTATTACTTTTAAATAACTCAACTATTCATTTATCATTATGTAATTACCTATAAAAACAAATATAGACATAAAATATATAGTTTTATGTCAAAAAATTAAAACCTAGTTATTTCAATGTATATATCAATTAAACACATTGTTATGTCAGTTTTATGTCAGATATTTAAATGTTTTTTATTTTGTTTTTATGTTACAATATATACTATAATGTTTCTTATTGGAGGATAAAGATGAGCTTTGCATTTATAAGGAAAAGAAGTAAAAATTACATAGTATATTTAGAATATAAAGATCCATCAAGCAATAAAAAAATTCAAAAAAATATGGGTTCATATGATAAAAAAAGAGATGCTTCAAAGAAGCTAACAGAGATAAAAGACAGTATATATAACGAAGATTTATTACTTCCAAACGCTATGACTTTTGATGTATTCTTAAAAGATTTTTTAGAAAAATATAAGATAAATTTATCAATAACAACCTATAATTGTTACATAAGAATATGCAATAAATATATAATTCCTATGTTAGGAAAGTATAAAATTGAAGATCTTAGACCTATACATATACAAAATTACATAGATGATTTAGTTGGAATTTTAAGTCCACAAACAATAAAAATACATATAAATATATTAAAACTTGCTACAAAAAAAGCCTATAGATTAAAGTTAATAAGAGAAAATATTGTAGAATATGTAGAAGTTCCTAAGGTTAAAAAATTCAAAAATAACATATATAATAAGCAAGACATGCAAAAACTATTAGAAAAATGCACAGGAACTTCTTTAGAATTACCTATTTTTATAGCCAGTGGATTAGGCCTTAGAATATCAGAAATACTAGGTCTCACATGGAATAATATAGATTTTAATAATAATTCTGTTACAGTAGAAAAGATAACTGTAAGAAATAACGGTAAAGTAATTTTAAAAGATCCTAAGACGGAAAGTTCTATAAGAACAATTTCTGCTCCAACAGAGCTTATGAATAAGTTGAAAAATTTCAAAAAAGAACAAATCGAATTGAAGCTTCAAGGTAAAATAAAAAATGAAAAAAATTTATTATTCTTTGATAAAAACGAAAATCCTATAGCTCAAGATGTGTTAAGCAAAAAATTTAGCAGATTTTTAAGTGAACATAATTTGGAACATATACGATTCCATGATTTACGTCACTCTCATGTTACGCTTTTAATAAACTCAAAAGTTCCCATAAGGGTTATTTCTGAAAGAGTCGGACATTCAAATATAAATACAACCTTGAATATTTACTCTCATGTACTCAAAGAAATGGATAAAGAAGCTAGCGATAAAATATCAGAAGCTTTATTTAATTTAGGATAAAACAGGAAAAAACAGACCTTTATATTTAGGATTTAAGAGGTCTGTTTTTTATTTTTATATATTTATATTGCATAAAAGCGTCAACTGCTTAGAATCCAAATTAAAGCTTTTATTTATATTCCGATTATAAAATTAAAATATAGTTTAAAATAATAATATTATGTAAACTAATATCTG
>NZ_LBBT01000113.1 GCF_001006285.1 Paraclostridium benzoelyticum | reverse complement strand
ATATAGGGACTACTAAATTTGCTGTAAAAAGTTCAGTAAACATATTACTTAGAGCTATGAGTTGTATTATATCAATTTACTTTTTAATACTTACGACTCCATTTAATCAATTAATAATAGTATTAAAAAAACTACATATTCCACATACACTTATAGAATTGATGATTTTAATTTATAGATTTATATTTATATTTATAGAAGAAGCAGAAGAAATATATAAATCACAACAGTTAAAATTTGGATATACGAATTTAAAAACATCTTACAATTCAATGTCATTGCTTATAAAAACATTGTTTTTCAGAATGATGAGAAGATATGAAGATATGAGTACATCTTTAGATATAAAATTGTATGATGGTAAATTTCACGTATAGGAGACTAAAATGTTTAAAGTAGAAAACTTAACATATAAATATGAAAAAAATAATAAAGCATTAGACAATATAAGTTTAGATTTTTCAAATGGGAATATGATTGGAATAATAGGTTCAAATGGGTCAGGGAAGTCAACTTTATTTATGAATTTAATGGGTATATTAAAACCTTCATCAGGAAAAATTTTTTATGAGGGCAAAGAATTAAGTTATAAAAAGAAAGACTTGTATAACTTAAGAAAAGATGTAGGTATAGTATTTCAAGATCCAGATAAGCAGATATTTTATTCAAGAGTATATGATGATATTGCATTTTCTTTAAGAAATATAGGTTTAGAAGAAAGTGAAATTAATAAAAAAGTTTATAGAGCATTGGAATTGGTTAATGCTATAGATTTAATAGATAAACCAGTACATTTTTTAAGTTATGGTCAGAAAAAAAGAGTAGCTATAGCATCTGTTATAGCTATGGAAAACCAAGTTGTTTTATTAGATGAGCCAACAGCTGGATTAGACCCAATAAGTACGAAAGCTATTATAAAAATATTAAAAGAATTATGTGAAAAGGGTGTAAAGGTAGTTATATCGAGCCATGATATGGATTTAATATATGACCTTTGCGACTATATATATGTTTTAAATAAAGGTAAGATAACTATTGAAGGAAATTCTAATGAAGTTTTTAAAGATGATTTGAAAATTAAAGAGGCAGGATTAAATAGTCCATGGCTTGTTAAAATACACAAAAACATGAATTTACCTTTATTTAGAAAAGAAGAGGATTTATACGGTTATTTTAATAAAATATGTATAAATTCTATTAATAATTAGCCCCTAATCTTATTAAGTTAAGATTAATATATATATAATAAATAAATACCTTTAGTCTAAATTTAATCCTTGGATATATATCTGAGGATTTTTTCTTTGTAGAAAAAATTTAAAAAGTGGATATGATTAACATGGGCTTTTAATA
>NZ_LBBT01000112.1 GCF_001006285.1 Paraclostridium benzoelyticum | reverse complement strand
CTATATTATTTATAAATGTATTATTTAAAAATCTAGAAACCATTACAATTATTATATATGTAATAGTATAATAACAAATCAGGTAAATATAGTTTTCTAACTTATATATATTTACCCCTGTTAAAAAGGCAAGCATGTTATAACAAAAGACATTAACAGTTATATATAGAACTGTCGACATAAGAGGTATTGCTATAGTTAACAATGTTTTTTTCGTAATTTTATAAACTACAATAGCATTTATAATATTTAATCCATATAATGGTGAAATTTTTAAATATCTGGCTGTTACAGACAATCCTATATATAAAATAATGAAATAAAAAATTAATTTTATTTTATTTCTCTTAAAATCATAAAGATTTATGAAACTTAAATATACCCCTATACTGGTCAAAAGCATATAAAAATGAAACATATCCCCATATACCTTTCTATTAAATTCTACAAAATTAAAGAGTAACCCTATATAAAAATAGAGTTACTCCTTAATTATACGACACTTATATAATATTCTTTTCTTATTTTGTCTTTAACATCTAATTTTACATATTCAAAATCTATATTATGATATTTACATCCAATTTCAAAATGCTTTAAAGCTATCCCCATGTTAATTTGATTCATATTTTCATCTGAATCTTTTTTCATATATATATCAAGAGATCCATTATTTTGATAAAATCTCCATGGTTGTGAGTTTTTGTATGATGGCGCTATTCTTACACATTCAATTATATTAGTCCATTTTTCATCTACATTTTTAGCAATTTTTTTTATTGGTTTTCTATCTATATTTTCATTTTCTTTTCTAAACAATTCATTTCCATCTGGAAACCCTAAAGCTATTAATATTACTGGTTTTTCATTCTCTTCTAAATGTACAAAGTCTAATATAGACTCTTTATTAAAATTATCATCTATCCAACTTGTTGCTAATCCCATTTCTGTTAATTTTAAAATTAACTCTTCTCCAGCAAATCCTACGCTATCTAAATATTTTATTGGAGCTATCTTTTTATCTTTCCCGTCTTCTGTCTCTTCTACTTCAGGAAGTTGAACTGTTAAAACTATATAGTGAGGAGCAACTAGTCTATGTCTCTTCTTTATTATAAATTTCAAACTATCCCCTTTTAAAATGGGATGTGCCTTAATCTTTATTTCTTTATTTAAACTATCCATGTCTTCACATAAATTTCGAACTTCTTCAAACATATTTATGCTTAATCTTTTTGTAGAGTATTTTTTTATAGATTTTCTATAAAAAATAGCATCATATAACTGCAAATCTAATTCCTCCTATCTACAAATATAATAAATATTATTATATCAAAATATATAGTTTTATACTATCTTTCATTGTTCTCAAAATAGTTACATTATTTACTTTTTTTTAAAAAATCAATCCGTTTTTAAAATTTAAATTTATGGGTATTTTAAAATAATATTGTTAAAATAATAAGTTTGAATAGTCTTTCATTTTAGAATAGTACAACTTTTTAATATTGAAAAAAAACTATAAATGTATTAACAAAATGATGTTATACTTAGGCTAAGAAAGACTTATTCTTATTTTAAATACAATTATTTTGAAAGGATGTGCCTTTATGAATTTAGAAAAAAATTTAGAAAAATATGCTGAGCTATCTGTTAAGGTAGGAGTTAATATACAACCTGGACAAACGTTATTAGTTAGATCTCCTCTTGAGTGTGCTCCATTTGTAAGAAAAGTTGTAAAAAAAGCTTATGACCTAGGAGCTAAGGATGTACATATAGAATGGTCAGATGAAGAATGTACTCTTATAAAATATTTAAATGCACCCGATGAAACTTTCAACGAGTTCCCAACTTGGGTTTCTGATCAATACGTAAAAATAGCTAAAGAAGGTGGAGCGTTCTTAACTGTTTATGCTCAAGATCCAGATTTATTAAAAGATGTAGACCCTCAAAAAGTTGCAAACTTCCAAAAAGCATCTGCTGAAGCTTTACAAGAATGGAGATCTTATACTTTATCTGATAAATCAAAATGGAGTATAGTTTCTGTTCCTACAGCAAAATGGTCTAAAAAAGTATTCCCAGGAGTTTCTGAAGAGGAAGCTATAGATAAAATGTGGGAAGCAATATTCCATTGCACAAGAGTTGACCAAGAAGATCCAATAGAATCTTGGAATCAACACAATAAAAACTTAAAAGTTAGAATGAGCTTCTTAAATGATAGCAAATTTAAAACTTTATACTTTAAATCTGGTAAAACAGACATAACTATGGAGTTGCCTGAAGGCCATATATGGGCAAGTGGAGCTTCAAAGGATCCAAATGGAGTAAACTTCAACCCAAATATACCAACAGAAGAAGTATTTACTTTACCTCATAAATTTGGTGTTAATGGTGTAGTTGCAAGTACTAAACCTCTTGTTTACGGTGGAAATGTTATAAACAACTTTACATTAACATTCAAAGATGGAAAAATAGTAGACTTTACTGCTGAAGAAGGATATGATACTTTAGCTAAATTAATAGATACAGATGAAGGTTCTCACTACCTTGGAGAAGTTGCTTTAGTTCCATTTAAATCTCCTATATCAGATACAAACATAGTATTCTATAATACTTTATATGATGAAAATGCTTCTTGTCACTTCGCTATAGGTACAGCTTATAAGAGCTGTGTTGAAAACGGAGTTAACATACCACAAGAAGATTTAGATCAACATGGTATAAACTTCAGTATAACTCATGTTGATTTCATGATAGGTTCTGCTGATATGAACATAGTTGGTGAAAAAGCTAACGGTGAAAAAGTTCAAATATTCACAGATGGAAACTGGGCATTCTAATAATACATAAAAAAAGGGCTATCTATTTTAGATAGTCCTTTTATAATTCTAGTATATTTTTTCCGTCCAATTAAGATTCTCTATATGTTCTAAAACAACATCATCGCTCATTTCTGGGTGTATAGTATCTTCATGAGCTATAGTTAAAACAGACATAGCTACTGCATATTTAACTGTATCTTTTAAACTTACGTTTCTCATGTAACCATATCCTAACCCAGCTACAAATGAATCTCCAGCTCCTGTAACATTTACAACAGGAACATTGTTTGCCTTTATAGTTCCTTCTTCAGTTCCGTTATTATAATATATACCATCTTCATCTAAACTTATAAATACATTTTCTATTCCTAAGTCTATAAAGTGTTTACCAGCTTTTCTTAAATCATCTTCTGATTTTATTTCAAACCCGCACATTATTTCTGCTTCATATCTATTAGGTTTTATTGTATGGAAATATTTTATTAAATGTTTTATATGCTTAGCTTTACAGGCAGACACAGGATCTAAAATAAATTTAGTTTGTCCTTCAAAAGTTTTTAATATATATTCAACAATTTCAGGTTTATCCGAATCTAAAAACATATATTCAGCATTTTTTATTATTTCTGATTTTGAATCTATAAAATCTGTTGTAAACATATCAGTTACTTTCATATCAACTACTGCTGATTCAAGTTCTCCTTCATGATTTAAAACAGCCATGTATGTAGGTGTGCTTCCACCTTTAATTATTAAAGAGTCTTCCATATCATAGTTCATGACTTTAGAATGTTCCATCATTCTTCTTCCTGTTTCATCATCACCTAATATTGATATGAACTTTGTATTTATTCCTACTCTAGCCATATTTTCTGCTATGTTTCTACATACTCCACCAAAAGAAGTTTTAACTCTTCCTGGATTTGAGTCGTTACATCTATAATTATCATTTGTAAATCCGATTATATCAAATATTGATACTCCAAAAACTAAAGCGTATGGTTGTTTATTATTTGCCATTTTTATCTTCGACCTCCCATAAGAATCACTTTCATATTTTAACATAAAAATATATGCCTTTTCTAGACAAAAAAGCACATATTTTGACCTTTTGCAATATTTTCTAAAATTTTTTTCAAATAAAATATATTAATATCGTTTTCTTAGTTTATTTATTTTTTCAATTTTATTAGTTATCTTATATATTTTATTATCTAGTTTTGTTACTAAAAAAATACTTTTTATTTAATGCAAATTATTACAATTGTTATAAAAATTCTAGTTTGATATAATAAATGCTTAAGTACTATTTTGCTTTTAGGAGGCATCCATATTATGAAAAAGTTATTAAGTAAAGCAAGACAAGCTATAAATGATTTTGATATGATACAAGATGGAGATAAAATTGCAGTTGGATTATCTGGGGGTAAAGATAGTTTAACTCTTCTTCATATTTTAAATAATTATAAAAAATTCTCACCTCAAAAATTCGAACTTATAGCTATAACATTAAACCCAGGTGGTGTTGATAACTCCCCTTTATATGATTTATGTTCAAATTTAAGAGTTGAATTTCACGAGGTTCAAACAAATATAAAAGAAATTATATTTGATATAAGAAAAGAAAAAAATCCATGTTCTTTATGTGCAAACTTAAGACGCGGTGCGTTAAATGATACAGCAAAAAAACTTGGATGTACTAAAGTTGCTTTAGGCCATCATAAAGATGATGTTGTTGAAACTTTTTTAATGTCTATGTTCTTCGAAGGAAGAGTTAGCTGTTTTTCCCCAAAAACTTATTTAGATAGACAAGATTTAACTATAATAAGACCTATGGTTTATATTGAAGAATATATGACTAAAAAGGCAACGAAGGATTTCAATTATCCTGTAATTAAAAATCCATGCCCAGCTGATGGTCACACAAATAGGCAAAATATTAAAGAACTAATACAAAAACTTAACTTAGATATTCCTAATGTTAAAAGAAATTTATTCAACTCTCTAAATAACTCAGATCAGTTGTTTATATGGGATAAAGATAAAATAAAAAATATATAGGAATCAAAAAAGCTACTCAAAATGAGTAGCTTTTTATTTTTAATATTTTAGATAGAAGTAGCCAGCATAGTATTTACTATAGATATTACTGCAAATATTAATGTTAAAATATATAATGTTATTGGAAGTATTTTATGTAATTTTTTAGTTTGTAAATAATATTTAAACACTCCATATAAGAAGTATGTAGCCCATAATTTTATAAGTATATTATTTAACTGACTAGCTATTGTTTGTGCTTGTATATCACTTACAGCTACTGTTGTTATTAAAGATACAATGGCTAAAACTATAGAAAATACTATAAATCTAAAATACAACAAGCTTTTAAAGTATTTCTTATCTTTTATTTCTTCATTTTCAACAAATCCCATAAATGCTTTACTTACAAAATATAATATATTAACACATATCAAAGCAGATATTAATGGACCTACAATATATGATGCCCATTGAAATGCAATAAACCCTGTTTTTCCCATGCCTTCAAGACCTAAGTCACCTAATAAATCAGGCATCATTAAATTTATTACTACCCCACTTAAAATACTGACAGCTATAAGAGCTATAAACCAGTATCTTAATTTTATAGGCTCTTTACTTTCATATTCTTCCCTTGTAAAATCTTTAAAATATTCTTTTGGTTGTAGTACTAACGTTTTAAAATCTCTCATATATATTCTCCTTTTTAATTTTTAATTATATATAGCCTTTATAGGATCTAGTCTAGATGCTTTGTATGCAGGTATTATTCCAAATATAATACCGACTATTACAGATGTAGCTGAAGCTCCTATAAATGTTTTTATAGTAACCACAGGCTTAAATGGCATGAACATACCTGCAATTTGTGATAAAACAAATCCTATTAAAATTCCTAATAGCCCCCCTATTAAAGTTACAAACATAGCTTCAAATAAAAACTGTAACATTATAGAATTCGGAGTAGCTCCTATTGCTCTTCTTATTCCTATCTCTCTTTTTCTTTCCGTAACCGAAACATACATTATATTCATTACACCTATTCCTCCAACAAATAGTGATATAGCTGTTATAAGGGTAATAAACATAGTTATACTCGAAATTATCTTAGTAAATGCCTCCGTTATACTTCCTGGATTGAAAACATCATATGTTCCATGTATTTCTGGATGATTTTCTTGTAACATTTCCTTAACTTGTTCTGAAACAACATCAAAATCATACCCGGGTGATATGAAAACATCTAAAGAAGTTATTTCATTTCCATTATTTTTATTTTGTAATTCATTTATTCTATCGATAGACGCTTTTTGTATTAAGTCTTCATTAGATGCAAATAAACTCTCTGCTTTTTCTTGAACTCCAATAACTTCAAACATTGTTCCATTTAAATTTATAGCCTTTCCTACAGCTAACTTAGGATCATCAAACAATTTTTTTGCATTTTGATATGTTAATACTATTACATCATTTTTAATGTCGCTTTTCTCAAAGTATCTTCCATGTTCAACTTTATCTGATTTTTGAGCTGGAATTAAGCTCATACTCTCACTATCGTCATCATATGCAGTAGCTGCTACAGATGTATGCCTATCTAAAAAATTAACCTCTCCATATAATCCATCTCCAAACCCAAAGCTTTCCTGTTCCTTCGGTTTTTCAACCTTTTCAACCCCATCTATATGTTTTAAATCATAAATATCATTTTCTATAAAAGGTTCAACAGAGGATAAATCTGCTTCAGGATTTTCAGAATAAAAACTTACAGTAACCTTATTTGCATTTACTTTTCCTGTTGTTTTAGAAACTTGAGCCTTAAGTCCATCTCCAATAGATAATACAACTACAACAGAACTTATACCTATAATAATTCCTATCATAGTTAAAAAAACCCTTAACTTATTCGCTTTTAAGCTTAACAGAGAACTCTTGATTAAATTTTCTATACTCATATCTATACCTCCTCAATAAAAACACCGTCTTTAAGGTACACCACTTTTGTTGCATATTTTTTTAGGTCTGGATCATGAGTAACCATAACAATAGTTTTTCCTTGTTTATTTAGTGAACTTAATATGTTCATAATTTCATTACTTGTATTAGTATCCAATGCCCCCGTAGGCTCATCAGCAAATATTAATTGAGGATCATTAATAAGAGCTCGTGCAATAGAAATACGTTGTTGCTGACCTCCAGACAACTCATTTGGAAACTGCTTTATTTTATCTAGTAATCCAACCATTTTTAAATTATTTTCAACTCTTTTTAATCTCTCTTTCTTTCCTAATTTATTATCATAAAGAAGAGGTAGTTCTATATTTTGACAAATATTTAAGTTATTTATCAAATGAAACTGTTGAAATATAAACCCTATATTCTTATTTCGAAAATGAGATCTTTCAACCTCTGTTAAATTTGTAACATTTTTCCCATCAAAAACATATTCTCCTTCATCAAATTTATCTAAAAATCCTAAGATATTTAATAGAGTTGTCTTTCCACTACCTGACTTACCCATTATCATTACAAAATCTCCATGCTTAATTTCCAGGCTTAACGACTTTAAAACATGCAACCTATTTTTTGCTAATCCATAGTATTTTTGTATATTGTTAAGTTCGATAAAGCTATTCAATTTCCTGACCTTCTTTCATCTCACTATTTATAACTTCTACAATCTCATCTTTTTCTTTTAAGCCTGATGATACTATTGTTGACTTTCCTTTTTCTCCTTTTGTTTTTATATCTTGCTTAACAAGTTTATTATCTTTTATTAAATAAACGTATTTTTTACTTCCCTCTGTCTTAACAGCTGTACTAGGTATCTCTATTAATTTTTCAGTATCTTTTAATTTAACTTGAACATGATAGCCATTTACTACATTTTCTTTTGAATCTAAGCTTATTGTCACTGGATAATTAGCGACTTGAGATGTTGATGTTACTCCATCTGTTGGAATAACTTGCTCTTCTGGATCGTAGGAAATATCAAATATTTCGCCTTTTACATTTTTGTCATTTGCTAATACTAGTATATCTACATCTTGGTTTAATTTTGTTTTTTCTAAATCTCTCTCGGATACTTGTGCTTTTACATATAAATCATTACTTCTTAATTTTAATAAAACTTGATTCTCACCCTCTGATGCTTTATTTGGAACACTAACTTTTCCTGCAAACGGAGCATATTCATGTGTATATTTTTTTTTCTTAAGTTTCTCTATTTGTTTTTTATTGCTCTTTATCTGATCTTCTATAGAGGCCCCTACATTTGGATTCATGACATCTGTATTATTTTGAATTTCATTATTTTTAGGGTCACTAATTTTATTTTTTTCTTTTTTCAAATCTGATATTTGATCTTCTAAATCTGATATTTGATTTGCTATTTCTTCATTTTTATATGTTATAAGCAAACTTCCTTTACTTACAATTTCACCATTTTTCTTGTTTATTTCATAATCTGAACCCTTACTTATGTCTTTATAGAAAATTTTAGATTTTGACGGTTCTACAACTCCACTGAAAAAAGTTTTTTTATTTTCAGGAATTATATACCTTTTAATGGCTTGTTCTTCCTTAACTTTTTTATCTTTGCTTTTATAAGCTAAAAACCCTATGGCTCCTCCCCAAATAACTACTACCGCTAACCCTATAGCTATGTGCTTTTTTTTCATTTTTCCCTCCTACTATTAACTTTACAATTTAAATCCCCATTTGCTAAATCTACATAAATCTTTAAATTTCATACTATCATATATACTTTGTATAAAAATAAAAATGGACTAAAATATGGTTTTAGTGGAGTAAAATGTATGTTTTTGTTATTTCACTCCACTAAAACGTAATGTTAGTCCACTTTCTACTTTTGTATATACTTTTATGTTAGCATTCATGTAAAGTAATTCTAATTTCTAAGGTATATTATTTAACGTTCTTAAATAGCAGTGCCACTTATATGCTAATTTTTTTAATTAGCAATACCATTAAATTGAAATTACTTTTTTTATGTAGATTTTTAATCTTACTTTTAGCAAAAATACTATCGTTAAAAAGTGAGATAATAAGTGAGTATCTTAAGAAAAATTTTATCTTAATTGAATTCAGCGATTATCTCATACGAAGTTATAAAATTAGAAATATTATAATTTCTAATTTTAAAAATTTAATAAAAAATAGTTAGCTATTATAATAGCTAACTATTTTTTATTATCTCATCTACAATTAATTTACTTCCTTTTATTATTACAGAAGCTCCATTTCCTGGATGTGTTGAGGATCCTATAAAATATAAATTTTTAACACTTTTTGATTTTATATGCGGTCTTAAAAAACCTATTTGACTAATATTATGAGCTATTCCAAAAGCACAGCCTTTATATGCATTAAATTTTTTTTCCATATTCTTTGGCGTTAAATAGTTTTCGTAAATAATATTTTTTTCTATATCTTCCATACCCTTAATCTTAGTTATCGATTGTATAACCTTATCTCTAAAATTTTTCACTAATTTTTCATTCCATTCAATATTTTCATATTCTAAATTAGGAACTCTAACCATTATATTTAGAATCTCCTTGGAATCTCCACATACACTATGATCTATTTTGCTAGGACAATACATATAAAAAGAAGGATTATTAGGTAAATTCCCTTTAAATGGAGCTTGTATATTTTCTTTAAAATCATCTCCAATATATATATTATTAACTTTCAAGTTTTTATAATTTTTATTTAATCCTAAATATATGATTAACGTGGAACATGAGAGCTTAAGCTTATCAATTTTTTTATCAGTATATTTATCTTTATTAACATCTAACTTTATTAAATTTTTCATTGCATACGGAAAATCTGCATTACATACTACAATATCAGATAAATATTTTCCTTCACTAGTATTTGCACCTTTTACTATACCATCATCTATTATAATCTCATCTACTACTGTATTTTTATATATTTTCCCACCCATTTCTATAACTAACTTTTCTAAAGACTTTATATAAGAATACATACCACCCTTAATATACCAAAGTCCATATATTTGGGATATTGCAGGTATTAAAGTATATAAATTAGAATTTTCATAGGGGTCTATCCCTATATACATACATTGAAACAGTAAAAATTCTCTTATTTTATTATCTTTTATATATCTAGATGTATACTTATACGAACTTTCCATTGGATTTAATTTAATTGCAGTCTTTATAGCTTCAAAATTTAAAATTTCTTTTAAATTTTCCATAGGTTTATTTAAAAATTTTTCATTTGATAAAATATATTTTCTATATGAATTTGATATGTAATTTAAATAATCTATTCCTAGGTTAACATTTATACCCTCTAAAAATTTTATAGTTTTAGAAATATCACTATAAAATTCATAATTAGTATTATCTTGATAGAAAACTTTGTACATAGTATCTAATTTTACTAAATCTATATACTTTGAATAATCTTTATTTGCATAATTAAATATCTCAATATAATTTTGAGGTGTCATGAGTATGCTAGCTGTTAAATCAAATTTATCACCCTTATTTTTAATTTGATTTATTTTTCCACCCACTGTACTTTCCTTTTCTAAAATAGTAACTCTATAACCATTTTTTAATAATCTTATTCCTGTTGTTAGTCCACCTATTCCTGCTCCAATTACTGTAACTTCCTTCATATTTTTCCCTCCTTACTTTACTTAATATTATTTCCATTAATTTGAACTTTATAATTATGTATTTATATATAAATTTATATTTCCCAGGAAACTTTAAATTTATTTTTTTGTAATGAGCATAATACCAATTAGGAGGTGATTTTTATTAAATCAAAAAAAATTTTTTTTTACTTTGTTAGCTTTTTTTATGATTTTTTTCATTAATTCCTATGCCGATACTCCTGATAATAAAGAGTTCAAATTAGAGCCACTACCTTATGCCTATGATGCTCTTGAACCTTATATAGATAAGGAAACTATGGTCTTACATCATGATAAACATCATAAAGCATATGTAGATAATTTAAACAAAATACTTTCCACTCATCCATAAATTGAATCTAAAAACTTAGAACATCTTTTATCTAATCCAACTATACTTCCCCGCGATGTAAAGCAAAGTATAATTAATAACGCTGGTGGAGTTTACAATCATAACTTTTTTTGGAATATAATGAGTCCTAACAAAGGTGGCCAGCCTAAAGATGAACTATTAAAATCTATCGAAAAAGATTTTGGTTCTTTTAAATCTTTCAAAGAAGAATTTAATAAGTCAGCATTAAGTACCTTTGGATCAGGATGGACTTGGTTGGTTTCTAATGATGAAGGTGAGTTAGCTATAATGTCTACTTCAAATCAAGATTCCCCTATTTTATCAGGAGTAAAACCTATAATTGCTATAGATCTTTGGGAGCATTCATATTATCTTAAATACAAAAATGAACGTAATAAGTATATAGAAAATTGGTGGAATGTAGTTAATTGGGAACAAGCAAATAAAAACTATTTATCTAAATAAAAAGAAGTAGCATTAACTGATATGCTCCCTTTATAGTAGACAGTTTAAATAATAAAAACTGTAACTATGAAGGGAGTATGTTTTTATGCCTAGAAAAGCTAAAGTTAGTGATGAAGTAAAAATAAAGGAAGTATTAAATTACATCAATAATCGTAAGAGTATTATTGAAATTTCTAAAGAAGTTGGTGTTTGTCCAGAACAAGTGCGAAGATGGATTATTACATATAAATCTATTGGCATTGAAGGTTTAAAAAATAAACCTACAAATAAGTACTATTCGACACAGACTAAAATACTAGCAGTGAAGGATTTTTTATCAGGTAAATATTCGCTATTAGATGTATGCAGTAAATACAAAATATCTAGTATATCTGTACTTCAACGTTGGATAATCAAGTATAATAATAATCATAATATGACTAAATCTCAGAATAACAAGGAGAAGAAACTTATGATTAAAGGGAGAAAAACAACGTTTGATGAAAGAGTTGAAATTGTTGGATTTTGCATGACTAATAATTTTGATTATCATCTAACTTCAGATAAATATAAAGTATCTTACCAACAAATTTACAATTGGGTTAGAAAATATAAAAAACATGGATATAAAGGGCTTGAAGATAAACGAGGTAAGGCTAAAGAAATAGAGCTTATGACAGAAAAAGAACAACTAGAAGTTCAGATGAAGTTACTTAAAATTGAAAATGACCGCTTAAAAATGGAAATAGATTTCTTAAAAAAGTTGGAAGAAATAGAGAGGAGATGATATTCAATAGTATAAAAAAAGAAACTATATATACTGCAATAAAGGAATTAAATAAAATAGGATATCCAATACTTTCATTATGTGAATTTGCAGGTATTGCTAGATCTTCATACTATAAATGGCTAAGTAAAATTGAAACAGCTGGAGATATGGAAAATGAAGTTATTAAAAATGAAATAATAAAAATATATGATAAGGTAAATGGAATTTATGGATATAGACGTATGACTATGAATATTAATAGAAGTTTAAAAAAGATATATAATCATAAAAGGATTTATCGATTAATGAAATCATTAAAATTAAAATCCGTTATTCGTAGGAAGAAAAAAAGGTATATCAAAAGTATACCTCAAATAACAGCTGAGAATATATTAAATAGAAGTTTTAGTGAGGCTACGCCTAATAAGAAATGGTTAACTGATGTAACAGAGTTTAAGTTAATGAATGGAACTAAAGCATATTTAAGTGCAATATTAGACTTAGGTGATAATAGTATCGTTTCATATGTGTTAGGACGTTCAAATAATAATCAATTAGTATTTGATACATTTGATTTAGCTACTAAAAATAATCCTACGGCGAAGCCATTATTTCATAGTGATAGAGGATTTCAGTATACAAGTAAAATTTTCAAAGCAAAATTAGATAATATATCTGCAACTCAAAGTATGTCCAGGATTGGACGATGTATAGATAATGGACCAATGGAAGGGTTTTGGGGAACACTTAAATCAGAAATGTACTATTTAAGAAAATTTCAAACTTTTGATGAGTTAAAAATAGCAATCGATAATTACATAGATTTTTATAATAATGTAAGGTTACAGAAAAAACTAAAAGGTCTGTCTCCGATGGAATATCGAAGCCAGACCTTAGTTGCATAATTTTTATTATTTCCACTGTCTACTTGACAGGGGGCAGTTCACCTAAGATTACTACTTTTTCCTGTTAGCTTGCCTTTTTAAAAGTTTCAACTTCTTCTTTTAACCAGTTTTTACCTTCAACTAGTCTTGCAACTAGCATAGAACTCACTGTATTTCCAGTTGTGTTAAGTACAGTGTTAGGTATATCTGTTATTGTAGTTATTACTGTTAATAAAGGAATTGCCTCAACAGGGAATCCGAAGATGCTTACCACGAGCATCTCACCTATAAGTCAGCCACCCGCTACAGGAGCCATAAATACTCCAACAACAAGTACTGTAACTAATAAGTTTAATATGTTCGATGGATCTGCCATATTTCCACCTAGTATTCCAGTTAAAAATGCAACTTTTACTATAACGGATAATACCGAACCATCTTTATGTATATTAATCCCTAAAGGTATAACTGTTTCAGCTATATCATCTGGTACCCCTATTTTTTTACTTGCCTCTAAGTTAGATGGTATACAAGCAGAACTTGAAGATGTCGCAAGAGCTGTAGCTATTGGACTTATAGAGTTTTCATAGAACTTCTTAACTCCTTTTTTACCACCTGATAAGTATGCATACAATGTATAACATACTGCAAAGTATATGGCCGCTAATACACAATAAGTTAAAAATACTCTTATGTACCCTGCTATTATTTCTTGTCCTAATTCACCTATAATCGATGCTGTATAACACCCTAAACCTATAGGCCCCAACTTCATTATAATTCCAACTACATTTAATATTACATTTGTTCCTTCATTAAGTATGTTTTTTATAGTCTTTGCTTTTTCTCCTAAAACGGCAATCGAACTTCCTATTAGTACTGCAAATACTACTAATTGTAATAAGTTACCGCTTGAGAACAACTCACTAAAATCAGAAACTGTAACTGAATTTACTATTTGAGTTAGTAAATTTCCTTTTGATGCTAATTTCTCTTGATCTGGAGCAACCATTATTTCTTTTACTGAATGAATATCGATTCCTTTTGATGGATTGAAAATTATAGTACCTATAATACCTACGACTGCCATTACTAATGTAGTTAATGTGAAAACAATAATTACATTTTTCATTATTTTCCCGAATCTTTGCATGCTATTGACGTTTGCAACCCCCGATGCAACGCTGAAGAACACAAGTGGGACTACTATCATCATGATTAAATTGATGAATAAATCTCCAAATGGTTTAAGAACTGTAGCTTTTGGTCCTAGTATAAGTCCTACTATGGCTCCAATTATTGTACAACCTAGTAACACAAATGAAGACTTATACGTTTTTAAAAAGTCTTTCATGTGTAAACCCCTTTCCTGATATGAGTATATTTGTCGCTCCCGAAGAACATTGTATACAAAACATTTTTTTAAGTCAATGGATTCAAGCCAGTATAGTTTTTTGCAATATTTTACATGTATTTTATAGTTTTTTTCTATATATTGGTAAACATTATAAAAATAAGGCTATGAATATTAATATTCATAGCCTTATATGTTAACCTTATATTGATTTTTCTTCACTTTCTTCTTTTATATTTTTTTTATTTGCTACTCCCGTAAGCATCAACGTTAACGCTCCATCTCCTGTTATATTACAAGCTGTTCCAAAACTATCCTGAAGAGCGAATATAGTTAATATAAGCGCTGTTCCTGTTTCATTAAATCCTAATACACTAGTTATTAATCCTAATGACGCCATAACTGTTCCTCCTGGAACTCCTGGAGCACCTATGGCAAATATACCAAGTAAAACTATGAATAATATCATCGATGATACATCTGGCAACTTACCATAAAGAATTTGTGAAACTACCATAACAAAAAATACTTCTGTTAAAACTGATCCACACAAATGTATATTTGAAAATAAAGGAATTGCAAAATCTGAAATATCCTTTCTTAGAACTTTAGACTTTTTTACACAATCGATTGAAACAGGTAAAGTTGCTGCTGATGACATACTTCCTACAGCTGTTAAATATGCAGGTCCGTAATGCTTTAATACCTCCATAGGATTTTTGCCTGATATAATTCCACTTATAGCATACAATAATGCAAGCCATATAAAATGTCCTACAAGAACTATAATAATTACTTTTATAAATACCGGTAATTGATTTGTTATAGATCCTTCATAAGCTAGTGTTGCAAATGTAGTAGCGATAAAAATTGGAAGTAATGGAATAACTATTTTTTTTACTAAACTAAGTACTATATCTTGAAATTGATCTAGTAACTTCTCAAATAAGTCCGCTTTTGTCCAAGCTGTTGCAAGTCCTAATATTATAGATAAGAATAAAGCACTCATAACTGGCATAATTTGAGGAATATCTAGTTTAAATATAAGTTCTGGTAATTCTCTTAGTGCTCCTGCAGTTGCTTGTACAGATAGCTTTGGAATTAGCATATATCCAAATATTGCAGAAAAAGTAGCTGCTCCAATAGATGATATGTATGCAAAAGTTATTGCATATCCTAATAATTTAGAAGCATTATTCTTTAACTTAGCAATAGATGGAGCTATAAATCCTATTATTATTAGAGGTACCGAGAATAAAATTACCTGTCCTAAAATATACTTTAATGTTACAATAACATTCATAAAAGATTTAGGTGAGTAAAATCCAATTACAAGTCCTCCAATGACAGCTAATACTAATTTAAATATAAGACTATCAAATAATTTTTTCATAAAATCCCCTCCCTCTTTAAATGTTATATAAACAAAATAGTATAGTCAACTAACTATTCAATCTATAGATATTTTCAATAAAATCTATTTATTCATATAGAACTTTCTTATGCATCAAAAAAAATGAACTCCTTATTTAGAGTTCATTTTACCTTATAGTTTTATTTTCCTTTAAAAAAGTCTTCTATTTTTTGACCGAAAGTCTTCTTTTTTTCATGAACTTCATCTCCACAAGACTCTGCAAATGCTTTTAGAAGTTCTTTTTGATTATCATTTAATTTTTTAGGAACTTCAACTGTAACCTTAACATATTGGTCACCTCTTGCATTTCCTCTCATTTTTGATATACCTTTTTCCCTTAATCTAAATACTGTTCCTGTTTGAGTTCCAGCTGGAACATTATACATTACTTTACCATCTAAAGTAGGAACTTCTATTTCATCTCCAAGTGCAGCTTGAACAAATGTTATAGGTAATTCAAAGTATACATCATATCCATCTCTTGTAAATAATGTATGAGGCTTAACATTTACAATTATATATAAGTCTCCTCTAGGTCCACCTTTTGATCCTAAGTCACCTTGACCACTTAATTTAATTATTTGATCATTATCTATACCTGCTGGTATATCAACTTCTATAGTTTTAGTTTTTCTAGTCTTTCCATTTCCGCTACATTTAGGACATGGTGATTCTAAAACTTCTCCTTCTCCGTTACATGTAGAACAAGTTCTAGTGCTCATTATATTTCCAAACGGAGTTCTTTGAGCTGTTCTAACCTCTCCAGCTCCATTACATGTTGGACAAGTTTTTTTAGATGTTCCATCTTTTGCACCGCTTCCGTGACATTCACTACACTCTTCAGTTCTATTTATCTTTATAGATTTTTTAACTCCAAATGCAGCTTCTTCAAATGTAATAGTCACAGTTTGTTTTATATCAGCTCCACGTTCAGGGCCTCTTCTTCTAGGTCTTCCGCCTCCAAAACCACCTCCGAACATGTCACCAAATATATCTCCAAATATATCTTCAAAGCCTCCAGCTCCACCGCTAAAGCCTCCAAATCCGCCTTGTCCTCCGAAGCCTCCGTTTACACCATCATGACCAAATTGATCATAATTAGATCTTTTTGTATCATCTGATAATACTTCATATGCTTCGTTTACTTCTTTAAACTTTGCTTCTGCTTCTTTATCATCTGGGTTTCTGTCTGGATGATATTTCATTGCAAGTTTTCTGTATGCTTTTTTTAACGTTTGTGCATCAGCACCTTTATCGACACCTAATACTTCATAATAGTCTCTTTTAGCCACGCTTGCCACCACCTTCGTATTACATAACAATAGCTTGTAGACGTCTACAAGCTATTATTAATTTTATATATTTATTATATACAAGTAACGTTGATTTTCAAATACTATTTTTGATCATCTACTTCTCTGAAATCAGCATCTACTACATTGTCATCTTGTTTAGCTTCTTCTTGAGCTCCACCTTCTGCTTGTTGATCTTGAGCAGTTTGTTGGTACATTTGCTCAGCTATTTTGTGGAATTTTTTGTTTAATTCTTCTAAAGCTTTATTTAATTCTTCAGCTGTAACGTCTTCTTTAGCTTTTAATTCTTTTAATTTAGCTATTTCTGCTTCAACTTCAGATTTAGCATTAGCATCAACCTTGTCTCCAGCATCAGCTAAAGTTTTTTCCATTTGGTATATAGTAGCTTCAGTTTGATTTAATGCTTCTATTTTTTCTTTCTTTTGTTTATCTGCTTCAGCATTCATCTCAGCTTCTTTAACTTTTGCTTGTATTTCTTCTTCACTTAAGTTAGTTCCTGAAGTTATAGTTACCTTTTGCTCTTTTCCTGTTCCTAAATCTTTAGCTGTAACGTGTACTATACCATTAGCATCTATATCAAAAGTAACTTCTATTTGAGGTATTCCTCTTGGAGCTGGTGGTATATCAGTTAATTGGAATCTACCTAAAGTAGTGTTGTCGAAAGACATACTTCTTTCACCTTGTAGAACATGTATATCAACAGCAGTTTGGTTATCTGCAGCAGTTGAGAATACTTGAGATTTTTTAGTTGGTATTGTTGTATTTCTTTCTATTATTTTAGTCATTACATTACCCATAGTTTCTATTCCTAAAGATAATGGAGTAACGTCTAGAAGTAATAAATCTTTAACATCTCCAGCTAAAACTCCACCTTGTATAGCAGCACCTGCAGCAACACATTCATCTGGGTTTATACCTTTGTGAGGTTCTTTTCCTATGAATTTCTTAACAGCTTCTTGAACAGCTGGTATTCTTGTAGATCCTCCTACTAATAATACATCATCTATATCAGAAGTTGAAAGTCCAGCATCTTGTAATGCTCTTCTAGTTGGTTCCATAGTTTTTTCTACTAAGTTTGCTGTTAACTCATCAAACTTAGCTCTTGATAAATCTATGTTAAGATGTTTTGGTCCTTCAGCTGTAGCTGTTATGAAAGGTAAGTTTATGTTTGAACTCATTGTTGAAGATAATTCTTTTTTAGCTTTCTCAGCAGCTTCTTTTAATCTTTGAAGAGCCATTTTATCATTTCTTAAATCTACACCTTCAGATTTTTTGAATTCTTCAGCTAAGTAATCTATTATAACTTGGTCAAAGTCATCTCCACCTAATCTGTTGTTACCAGCAGTAGCTAAAACTTCAAAAGTTCCATCTCCTATTTCTAGTACAGACACGTCAAATGTTCCTCCACCTAAGTCAAATACTAATATTTTCTTTTCTTGATCTAATTTATCCATACCGTAAGCAAGTGCAGCAGCAGTTGGCTCATTTATTATTCTCTTAACATCAAGTCCTGCTATTCTACCTGCATCTTTAGTTGCTTGTCTTTGAGCATCTGTAAAGTATGCTGGAACTGTTATAACAGCTTCAGTTACAGGTTGCCCTAAGTAGCTTTCAGCATCTGATTTTAATTTTTGTAATGTTATAGCTGATATTTCTTGTGGACTATAATCTTTTCCATCTATATTAACTTTATAATCAGTTCCCATGTGAGTTTTTATAGATATTATTGTTCTATCTGCATTAGTAACTGCTTGTCTTTTAGCAGGCTCTCCTACTATTCTTTCTCCATCTTTTGTAAATGCAACTACTGATGGTGTAGTTCTCATTCCTTCGCTATTTGCTATTATTTGAGGTTCTCCACCTTCTAATACTGCAACACAAGAGTTTGTTGTTCCTAAGTCAATTCCTATTATTTTTCCCATTTTAATATCCTCCTTAAAAATTTATATGTTAATTGATATTAATTCAATTTTATTTTTTTATTCTATGTTAGCAAGATACTTTAACCATTGATGGTCTTAGCACCTTTGTACTTAATTTATACCCTTTTTGTAAAACCATAACCACTTGGTTTGCTGGTGTTCCATCTACTGGTTCTTGCATAACTGCTAAGTGTAGGTTTGGATCAAATTCTTGACCTTCAGCTTCTATTTCTTCTAGTCCAAATTTTTCAAATGTAGCTTTTAATTGTTTTTGCACCATATCTATGCCTTTATACATGTTATCTTCTTTATCTGTACAAGCATCCATAGCTCTTTCCATGTTATCCATAACAGGTATTAATTCATTTAATATTTTCTCATTAGCAAATACACCCATAGTTTCTTTCTCTTGTTGAGTTCTTCTTCTATAGTTTGCGTACTCTGCTTGAAGTCTTTGAAGAGTATCTGTAAGTTCTTCTATCTTGCTATCTTTTTCATCAGCTTCATCTACTTCTTTAGCTTCAGTAGCCTCTTCTATAGCTTCTTCGATAACTTCTTCTACTTCCTCTGATGAATTATCTTTTATATCTTCTTGTAATTCTTCTTGTATATTGTTTTCCAAAACTTACACCCCTAACTATTTTTTGTTTAGTAGTAGTCCCATGTAATTTAATATAGAGTATACTTTTGAATAATCCATCCTTGTTGGACCTATCAAGCTTATTTTACCTACTACATTTTTATCTATATTGTAAGTTGCAGTTATAATACTACAATCTTGAGCTACCTCACATTCATTATCGCTTCCGATAATTATATTTAGGTTTTCTTTTTGTATTCCTTTAGATTTGAGCATACTAGATATATTTTCTTTCTCCTCTAGCATATTTAGAAATGTTTTAGCTCTAACAACATCACTAAACTCTGGAAAATTGAATATATTAGTTGCTCCGCTTAAGGATATCGCTGTATTATTTTCTTCAAAATCAAAGTTTAGCGCATCAATAAGCTTATCAATAAATAAAGAGTTTTCTGTTATTTCATATTTTATATAGTTTAGAAAATCTTCATCAATTTCAGTTATATTTTTTCCTGAAAGCTTTTTAGTAAGATTATCAGAAATTAAATTAAGTTTAGATTGATCAATCTGTATATTGGTTGATATAATAGTGTTTTTTATTTCACCTTTTTCTGTAACTACTATTAAAACCATACTTTTTTCATCTAATCCAACCAATTGAACATGCTTTATAACTTGAACATTTGATGTATTTTTAGTAACAGCTATAGTTGTATAATTTGTTAACCTAGATATCAACTTAGATGTTTCATGTATCAAATCTTTCATATAGTTCATGTTTTGGTTTATTGACTCTTCTATTAAATGTTTTTCAATATCATTTAATTCACATGTACTCATTAAAGAGTCAACATATAACTTATATCCTTTTTCTGAAGGAATTCTCCCTGAGGAGGTATGAGGTTGAATCAAATATCCTAATTCTTCTAGGTCAGCCATTTCATTTCTTATAGTGGCTGCACTAACTCCTAACTCATACTTTTTAGAAAGAGTTCTAGACCCTACAGCTTCTGCAGTTTCTATATAATCTTTAACAATAGCTTTAAGGATATTTAGTTTTCTTTCATTTAATTCCATGTAATCCAAAGCCTCCTCTTTTGTTAGCACTCATTTAATTGGAGTGCTAAAAGATTATATATATTTTATATCACTTTAAATTTACTTTGTCAACACTTTTTGATTAATTTAAAAATTCTATGAACACACTATTAGAAATTTCTCTTCCTTTTTGAGTAAGAGAAATGTTTTTTCCATCGAATCTAACAAGCTCTATTTTTATAAGCTTATCCATAACTTCTTGGTATATATCATAAAAATCTGTATCAAATCTTTCTTTAAATACATCTATATTTATGCCTTCATTCATTCTAAGTCCCATAAATATAAATTCCTCTATCTTATCTTTTTTCGTTAATTCTATTTCTTCACTAACAGGCCTTATATTTTGCATAATACACTTATTGTATTCACATATATCTTCTATATTTGAATATCTAGTATCCCCTATAAATCCTGACGCTCCTGGCCCTAACCCTAAATAGTTGTCACACTTCCAATATATAATATTATGTTTACATTCTAAACCTTCTTTTGAATAATTAGATATTTCATACTGGTTATATCCATGTCTTTTTAAAGTGTCTATTGTATAGTTATACATATTTATATCTGTATCTTCATCTAGTAATTCAAATTCCTTATTTTGATACATATCATATAACTTCGTTCCCTCTTCTAATATAAGTGAATACGCAGATATGTGTGACGGATTTAACTTTATAATTTTATCCAATGTATCTTTCCATTCTTGAGTTTTTTGGTTTGGAAGCGCATACATTAAATCTATATTTATATTTTTAAATCCTATATCCAATGCATCGTAATAGTTTTTCTCAAATTCTTCATATGTATGTATTCTTCCTATAGATTTTAAATGATAATTTTGAGTAGCTTGAAGTCCTATACTCAATCTATTTATACCCATTTTTTTCATAGCTTCAAGCTTTTCTCTATTTATTGTTCCTGGATTACATTCAATAGTTATTTCTGCATCTTTTTTTATATTAAAATTCTCATTTATATTATTAACAAGTTCTTTCAGTTCATCTACAGTTAAAATGCTTGGAGTTCCTCCTCCAAAGAATACTGTATCAAAACACTTGTCCTTAAATTCACCTTTATAAAATTTCATTTCTCTTTCTATATTTATTAGATATTCTTTCTTTTGATTACTATTAATTTTATAAGAGTTAAAATCACAGTAATAACATTTTTGCGCGCAAAACGGCACATGTATATATAGTCCTAACATAATTACTCCTTAATATTTAAATATAATTATATATATTATACCTCAAAACATAACTATTCTAATCTTATTCACCTAAAATTAACATAAAA
>NZ_LBBT01000111.1 GCF_001006285.1 Paraclostridium benzoelyticum | reverse complement strand
ATAATGGGTAAATTAGTTTATGGAATGTATAGTTAAAACTTTAAATTTAGAAATATTAAGTAATTTTCATAAACACTATCTCAAATGAAGTAAATTTTTAAATAAAAATATTTAAAATACTTTAAATAAGAGAATATTAATATAGAGTGAAAAAAATTTAAAACCTATGTTATAATTAAGGTATTATGATGTGAACTAGTGTTCGGTTAGGAGTGGATATTGTGGAATTTAAAATTCAATCTGAATATAAGCCTACAGGTGACCAGCCTGAAGCTATAGATAAAATTACAGATGCTTTAAATAGAAATGAAAAGTTTAGTACATTACTTGGAGTTACAGGATCAGGAAAGACTTTTACCATGGCTAATATAATAAAAAACGTAAATAAGCCTACTTTAATAATAGCTCATAATAAGACCTTAGCAGCGCAGCTTTATAGTGAGTTTAAGGAATTTTTCCCAGAAAATGCAGTTGAGTACTTTGTAAGTTACTATGATTATTATCAACCTGAGGCTTATGTAGCACATAGTGATACGTATATAGAAAAAGATGCAAGTATAAATGATGAGATAGATAAATTACGACATTCAGCAACTGCTGCAGTTTTAGAAAGAAGAGATTGTATAATAATTTCTTCTGTATCATGTATATATGGATTAGGGGATCCAGAAGATTATAAAAAACTTATGGTTTCTTTAAGACCAGGTATGGAGAAAGATAGAGATGAAATCATAAAAAAATTAATAGAGATACAATATGAAAGAAATGATGTTAATTTCACACGTGGAACTTTTAGAGTTAGAGGTGATATTCTAGAGATATTCCCAGCTAATACAGATGAAAGAGCTATTAGAATAGAATTTTTTGGAGATGAAATAGATAGAATAACAGAAATAGACTATTTAACAGGAAAACTTGTAGGGATTAGAAATCATGTAGTTATATTCCCGGCATCTCACTATGTTACAACACCAGAAAGAATAGATAAAGCAATAATTGATATTCAAAAAGAATTGAAAGATAGAGTAGATTATTTTAAAGAAAATGATAAATTGGTTGAAGCACAAAGAATAGACCAACGAACTAGATATGATATAGAAATGTTAAAAGAGATAGGATTCTGTCAGGGGATAGAAAATTACTCTAGACATATAACAGGAAGAGACCCGGGAGAAAAACCATATACATTAATGGATTTCTTTCCAGATGACTTTTTAATCATAGTTGATGAATCTCATGTAACAGTTCCTCAAGTAAGAGGTATGTATGCAGGTGATAGATCAAGAAAATCGTCTCTTATAGATAATGGTTTTAGATTACCTTCAGCTTATGATAATAGACCTTTAAACTTTAATGAATTTGAGGAGAATATAAATCAAATACTATTTGTAACAGCAACTCCAGGACCTTATGAAATAGAACATTCAACTACAATAGCAGAACAAATAATAAGACCTACTGGACTTTTAGATCCAATAATTGAAGTAAGACCTATAAATAATCAAATTGATAATTTAGTTGGAGAAATAAACTCTATTACAGAAAAAGGAGAAAGAGTTCTTATAACTACCTTAACTAAAAAGATGAGTGAGGATTTGACTAATTATCTTAAAGATATAGGGATTAAAGTTAAGTACTTACATTCAGACATAGATACATTAGAAAGAATAGAAATAATAAGGGATTTAAGATTAGGTAAATTTGACGTATTAGTGGGTATAAACTTATTAAGAGAAGGTTTAGATATCCCAGAAGTTTCACTAGTTGCAATACTAGATGCTGATAAAGAAGGTTTCCTAAGATCAGAAACTTCTCTTATACAAACTATAGGTAGAGCAGCTAGAAATTCAAATGGAAAAGTTATAATGTATGCAGATAAGATAACTAGATCTATGCAAAGTGCGATAGAAGAGACAAAGAGAAGAAGAGAAATACAGATGCATTATAATGAGGTTAATAATATTGTTCCGACAACAATCCAAAAAGGAATAAGAAAAGGAATAGAAGCAACAGTTGTTGCAGATGAAGAAGCTGTTTATGGAGATATAAATGAAAATAATGAAGATAGTATAAGAGAATCAATAGAAAATCTTAAAGTAGAAATGATGGAAGCTGCACAAAATCTTCAATTTGAGAGAGCAGCACAATTAAGAGATAAGATAAAAGAATTAGAAGATAAATTAAATTAATTACTTATAAAGTTGAGTATGAAAGGAAAAAACATATGAATGATAAAATTATAATAAAAGGAGCTAAAGAGCATAATTTAAAAAATGTAGATTTAACTTTGCCTAGAGATAAATTTATTGTTTTTACTGGTCTTTCAGGATCGGGAAAATCATCTTTAGCTTTTGACACTATATATGCAGAAGGACAACGAAGATACGTAGAGAGTCTATCTGCATATGCTAGACAATTCTTAGGTCAAATGGAAAAACCTAATGTAGAGTATATTGAAGGATTATCACCAGCTATATCAATAGATCAGAAAACAACATCTAAAAATCCTCGTTCTACAGTAGGTACAGTAACAGAAATATATGATTATTTAAGACTACTATTTGCAAGAGTTGGGGAAGTGTATTGTCCAACATGTGGGAAAAAGATAAGTCAAATGACAGTACAAGAAATAGTAGATAAGATGATGGATTTCCCAGAAAGAACTAAGTTACAAATATTATCACCTGTAGTTAGAGGTCAAAAGGGAACGCATAAGAAAGTTATTGAAAACATAAAAAAAGAGGGATTTGTAAGATTAAGAGTAGATGGAACTAATTATGAAGTTACAGATGAAATAGATTTAAATAAAAATCAAAAACATAATATAGAGGTAGTAGTTGATAGAATTGTGATGAAAGATGGTATAGAAAATAGATTAGCTGATTCTATAGAAACTGCTGTAAAGCTATCTGAAGGTTTAGTTATAGCGCAAATAATAGATGGAGAAGAAATTCTTTATTCAACTAAATTTGCATGCCCAGAACATGGTATAGGAATAGAGGAGTTATCTCCTAGAATGTTCTCTTTCAACAGTCCTTTTGGAGCTTGTGAGACATGTAATGGATTAGGTGAGAGTAAAGAAGTTGATCCAGATCTAGTAGTTCCAAATAAAGAACTTTCTATAAAACAAGGAGCTATAGCTGCTTGGGGTTCAGTTGGAACTAATGATGATACTTACTATAGTAAAATGGTAAAGAGTTTAGCTGAAAAATTTAATGTGGATTTAGCTACTCCATTTAAAGATTTACCTGAAGAATTTATTCAAGAGCTACTTTACGGACATGATAATGTTATGGTTGAATTTGTATATGAATCAAAGTATGGAGGAAACAGATTATACAAAGCTCCATTTGAAGGTGTAATAGTAAACTTAGAGAGAAGATATAGAGAAACAAACTCAGAACATTCTAGAGAAAAAATAGAAGAGTTTATGGGAGAAAGACCTTGTCCTAAGTGTAAGGGAAATAGATTAAGAAAAGAAGTTTTATCTGTATTAGTAGATAATAAAAATATAATGGAAGTAACTGATTACTCAGTTAATGAGCTTATAGAGTATATTGAAAATATAAATCTAACAGATAAGCAAAAGTTCATAGCTCATGAGATTTTAAAGGAAATAAAAGCTAGAGCATCATTCTTAAGAGATGTTGGACTAGATTATTTAAACTTATCTAGAAAAGCTGGTACATTATCAGGAGGAGAAGCTCAACGTATTAGATTAGCGACACAAATTGGTTCAGCTCTTGTAGGAGTGTTATATGTTTTAGATGAGCCTAGTATAGGATTACATCAAAGAGATAATGACCGATTAATAAAAACTTTAAGACATTTAACTGATATAGGAAATACTCTTATAGTTGTAGAACATGATGAAGATACAATGAGGGAAGCTGATTATATAGTAGATATAGGTCCTGGAGCAGGAGTTCATGGTGGAGAAATAGTAGCAGAAGGAAATCTTGATGAAATACTTAGAAATCCTAACTCATTAACAGGACAATATTTAAGTGGTAAAAAAATTATACCAATACCTGAAACTACAAGAGAAGGAAATGGTAATTTCATAGAGGTAGTTAAAGCAACAGAAAATAACTTGAAAAATATAAATGCTAAAATTCCATTAGGAAAGTTTACTTGTATTACAGGTGTATCTGGATCAGGAAAAAGTACATTAATTAATGATATTTTATACAAAGGTATAGCTACAAAAGTTAACAGATTAAGAGATAAGCCAGGTAAACATAAAGAGATAAAAGGAATAGAAAATATAGATAAAATAATAAATATAGATCAAAGTCCAATAGGAAGAACTCCGCGTTCAAATCCTGCAACTTATACAGGTGTATTTGATTTAATAAGAGATTTATTTGCATCAACTAATGAAGCTAAAGCTAGAGGATATCAAAAAGGAAGATTTAGTTTTAATGTTAAAGGTGGAAGATGTGAAGCTTGTAAAGGTGATGGGATAATAAAAATAGAAATGCATTTCTTGCCGGATGTTTATGTTCCTTGTGAAATATGTAAGGGAGAAAGATACAACAGAGAAACTCTTCAAGTTAAATATAAAGATAAAACAATATCAGATGTTTTAGATATGAATGTTGAAGAAGCCTCAGCTTTCTTTGAGAACATACCGACAATAAAAAGAAAACTAGATACTCTTATGGATGTTGGACTTTCATATATAAAACTAGGACAGCCATCTACTCAATTATCAGGAGGAGAAGCTCAACGTATTAAACTAGCAACTGAGTTAAGTAAAAGAGCTACAGGAAAAACTTTATATATCTTAGATGAGCCAACAACAGGGCTTCACATGGATGATGTAGATAAATTAATAACTGTACTACAAAGGCTAGCAGATACAGGAAATACTATCGTTGTTATAGAACATAACTTAGATGTTATAAAAACATGTGATTATATCATAGATCTTGGACCAGAAGGCGGAGATAAGGGTGGAAAAATAATTGCTACAGGAACACCAGAAGAAGTTTCTAAAAAGTCAGGTTCATATACAGGATTATTCTTAAAAAAATACTTTGAGAAATAAAATAAAGGAGATGTCTTAAATTTAAGACATCTCCTTTTAAAATTTCATTAGTTAGTAGCTTCTCTTTCAGCTAATTCCTTTTCATATTGTTCCATTTCAGGATTAGATCCGAAAATAAAATGCCCTGGTCTTATTTCAACCCATTTAGGTTTGTGTTCAGAATAATCATGAACACTAGGATCGTATTTTATACGAACTCTATGTCTTTCATGCTCTGGATCTGGAAGTGGTATAGCTGATAACAATGATTTTGTATAAGGGTGTAGAGGATTAGCATAAAGTTCCTCAGAAGTAGTTAATTCAACTAGTTTTCCGTGGTGCATAACTCCGATACGATCACTTATATATTTAACCATAGAAAGATCATGAGCTATGAATAAATAAGTTAATCCTTTCTCTTTTTGTAACTTTCTAAGTAGGTTAACAACTTGAGCTTGGATAGAAACATCAAGAGCAGATATAGGTTCATCAGCTATTATAAACTTAGGTTGTATAGCTAATGAACGAGCTATACCTATACGCTGTCTTTGACCTCCAGAGAACTCATGAGGGTATCTTCCTGCATGTTGTTCATTTAATCCAACAGTTTTTAATAATTCATAAACAGTCTTAGTTCTTTCCTCCTTTGTTTTGCATAATCCATGTATATCAAGACCTTCAGCTATTATATCCATAACGGTCATACGAGGATTAAGACAAGCCATAGGATCTTGGAATATCATTTGCATATTTTTATTTACAAATGATTTAATATCTTTATCTAATTTTTTACTTGATATATTCTTACCATCAAATACTATTTCACCAGCAGTAGGGTCATATAATCTGATTATAGCTCTACCCGTAGTAGATTTACCAGAACCAGACTCTCCAACAAGACCGAAAGTTTCGCCTTCATAAATATGAAAACTTATATCATCAACAGCTTTTACAACTGTATTTTTATCTATTGGAAAGTATTGCTTAAGATTTTTAACTTCTAATAGTTTTTTCTTAGTCATTTGAAGACACCTTCTTTCTTCCTATGCTTGTAGGTCTTTCTATTTTAGGAGCCAAAGGGTGCAATAACCATGTAGCAGCGCTATGAGTTTCACTTATTTTAAACATAGGAGGCTCTGCAACAAAATCTATTTTAAGTGCATTAGTATTACGTAAAGCAAAAGCATCACCCTCAGGAGGATTCATTAAATCTGGAGGTGTTCCTGGTATATTATATAAATCATTTTCACCAACATCTAAACTAGGCATAGAAGCTAATAGCCCCCAAGTATATGGATGTTGAGGATTATAGAATACGTCATCAGAAGTACCAACCTCTATTATTTTACCAGCATACATAACAGCAACTCTATCTGCCATATTTGCAACAACACCAAGGTCATGAGTTATAAATATAACAGCAACTCCAGTTTTATTTTGAATATCTTTTATAAGTTCTAATATTTGAGCCTGTATAGTAACATCAAGAGCTGTAGTAGGTTCATCAGCTATAAGTATTTTAGGATTACAAGCAAGAGCAATTGCTATAACTATACGTTGACGCATACCACCTGAGAATTGATGAGGATACTGTTTTGCTCTCTTTTCAGGGAAAGGTATACCAACAAGGTCTATAAGTTCAATAGCTTTTTTTATTGCTTCATCTTTAGATAATCCTTGATGCTTTATTATACCTTCTGATATTTGTTTACCAATAGTAGTAGTAGGATTTAATGAAGTCATAGGATCTTGGAATATCATCGCTATATCTTTACCTCTTACAGCTTCCATTTCTTTTTCTGGTAATTTAGTTAAATCTTTTCCGTTAAATAAAATTTCGCCTTCTTTTATAAGAGCATTTGAAGACATTATTCTCATAATAGTTTTACAAGCAACAGATTTACCAGAACCTGATTCTCCAACTATAGCGAGAGTTTCTCCTTTATGTAGATCGAATGTAACATTTCTTACGGCTTGAACTTCACCACCAAAAGTTTTGAAGTGAACCTTTAAATTTTTAACCTGTAATAATTTTTCTTTTTCCATAAACTCATCCCCTTTCTAACTATTGATTACGCATTTTAGGATCAACAGCATCCCTTAAACCATCAGCAAGTAAGTTTAAGCTAAATATTAATAAACATATTACCATTGAAGGTATGAACATCATATATGGATTTGTTTGTAATTGCTTAAATCCATCATTTATTAATACTCCTAACGATGCATATGGAGGTTGTAGTCCTAATCCTATGAAACTTAAGAATGCTTCATAGAATATAGCATTAGGTAATGAGAACATCATCATAACAACCACAGGACCTATTATATTAGGGAATAAGTGTTTTATTATTATCTTCTTATCAGATGCACCTAATGTTCTAGAAGCTAAAACGAACTCTTGGTTCTTAATTCTAAGAACGTGAGAACGAACTATTCTAGACATTCCGGTCCATCCGGAAATAGCCATTGCAAGGGACATTGATAAAACACCTGGTTCAAATACTAAGATAAATAATGTAAGTATAACTAAACTAGGTATGCCAGTTAGTATTTCAATAAAACGTTGCATATACATATCAACTTTTCCACCATAATAAGCAGAAACACCACCATAAGTAACACCTATTAATAAATCATAAATAGCAGCTAGTATTGCTATAAAAAGAGATACTCTGGCTCCAGTCCAAGTACGAGTCCATAAATCACGACCTAAATCATCTGTACCAAACCAGTAATTAACTCCATCTTCTACAGCTTTTAGTTTGTATGAATCAACTCTTTCTTGAGTTCCGTCAAACTTTCTATCCATTTTAGTACCGTCCATGATTCCTAAAGAAGAAACAACCGGCATTCTTGGAGGCAATTTAGCATGACGTAAATTTTGTTGATCATAAGCATATTCATTAAACATTGGGCCAAATACAGTAAGGAAACATATTATAGATAGTATGATTAAACCTGTAATAGCACCTTTATTTCTAAACAGCCTTTTTCTAGCATCTTGCCAAAATGTCAAACTTGGTCTAGTTATAGCTTCATGCTGAGTCATATCAGCAGGACTGACTTCAAATAAGTCAGCATTAAGTTGAACTTCTTTACCATCAATAATAACTTTATCTATCATTAAGCTTTCCCCCCTGCAACACGAATTCTAGGATCGATTATCCCATAAAGGATGTCAACTAACAAGATAACTCCTATATAAAGTGCACTATAGAATATAGAAACACCTGATATACAGAATAGGTCATTAGTAGTTATAGATGATACTAATAAATCTCCTAATCCAGGAACAGCGAAAACTTTTTCAACAACTAGAGAACCAGTAAGTAGACCAACAGTTAAAGGTCCAAGCATAGTTACAACTGGTATTAAAGCATTTCTTAAAGCGTGTTTTACTATTACAGCAGCTTTAGTCAAACCTTTAGATTTTGCAGTTACTATATAGTCTGCATTTAAAACTTCAACAAGTTCAGTTCTAGTAAAACGTGCTATACTTGCGATAGAGAAAAATGCTAGTGCTATAGATGGTAAAACAGTCCAAGCATATCTAAAATCTGAGCCTATAGGCATCCCCCAAGTAACTGGGAAAATTTGATGTCGTGTAGTTAAATATAATTGAAGTAGTGCAGCTAAAACAAATGATGGAACAGAAACCCCTAAAACAGAAATTACAGTTGCAAAGTAATCCCAAAATGTATTCTTTTTAAGTGCAGCTACAATACCTAAAGTTAAACCAACTACGCTCCCTATTACTAGCGCTTGAGCACCTAACATAGCAGACGGTTTTAAGCGAGTACTTATTAAATCCTCAACCTTTTTATTGTCATACTTGAAAGATCTACCTAGATCACCTGTAAAAACTCCTGTCATATATCTTAAATATTGAACTGGGACAGGTGCATCCAAACCATACTGTTTATTAATCATTTCAACTTGCTGTGCATTTAACTTTTCATCATTAAATGGGCTTCCAGGTAATAACCTTACCAAAAAAAATGTAACAGAAATAACGATTAATAATGTCATTAACATAAGAGAAAGACGTTTTAAAATATAGCGACCCATCGCTACACCCCCTTGAATAAAATAGTATTAATTTAAAAATAAATTCTGATATGTATTGATGTCAGAATTTTGAAACTATTCAAAATGCAGTTTTATTAATTTTATGATGCATTATGTAAACTTATGAATAAATTGTAAAACTTATTATTAAAGTACTTAAAGATATGATTAAACCAGATGATAAAAGTGAATTTGTGTTAGTAAAATTGTATCTTCTCTTTATATAATCATCTATATCTATATTTCCTTCAGATAACAGACCTCTGCTTTTTTGAATTTGATTACAAACTTTATTATATGCATAAATTGTTAAATTAAAAAAACCTTGTTCTGTAACATAAAAGAAAACTCCTAGGGTTAAATAAAATAGACCTATCATGAAAGATGAATTTATAAAAGAAAATCTTTCAAAATTATTAAATAAACAGTATAAAAAACTTATAACTAAATTTAATATAATTAACAT
>NZ_LBBT01000110.1 GCF_001006285.1 Paraclostridium benzoelyticum | reverse complement strand
TTACCTTACCAACTAGCTAATCAGACGCGGGTCCATCCTGTACCGCCGGAGCTTTGATACAAAAGCCATGCGACTTTTATATATTATCCCGTATTAGTATACCTTTCGGTATGTTATCCGTGTGTACAGGGCAGGTTACCCACGCGTTACTCACCCGTCCGCCGCTCTCTCCGAAGAGATCGCTCGACTTGCATGTGTTAGGCACGCCGCCAGCGTTCATCCTGAGCCAGGATCAAACTCTCAAATATAATTTAAAAAGTTGTCCATCGCTCAGCTAATCATTATCTGAATATCTGGCTTGGTTGTTTGTGTTTAATTCTTTAAAAAGAATTTATATAATTAACCTACTGTTTAATTTTCAAAGTTCATTTTTGTTTTGCCCTTTTCTTAAGGACAAGTAATACTATACTATGAATTAAACAGTAAGTCAACAGTTTTTTTAAACTTTATTTTATTTTTTATTTTTATGAGTTTTTCTCATATTCTTTCTTTAATTTTTCTATTATTTTTCTTTCTAGTCTTGATACTGTCATCTGTGATATTTCCAGCTCTTTGGCTATAATTGATTGTGTTTTATCTAGGAAGAATCTATCTTTAAATATCTTAACCTCTAATTCATTTAGAGATTCTACAAACTTATTAATAAAGTCCATATTTTCTATATTTCCAAAACTATTTTCTTCTTGTCCAACTTTATCTTTCAATGTTATTTCCTTATCATCTGAATCATCATTGCTAGATGCATCTAAAGACATAGGTTGATATCCATATGATGCCTCTATAGCCTCTAGTACTTCTTCTTCTGTACAGTCTAAATAATTTGCTATATCAATAGCTTTTGGACTTTGTTTATTTTTTTGTTCTAAAAATAACTTAGCTTCGCTTATCTTTTTGCTTAATTCCTGAATTCTTCTTGGTACTTTTACTGTCCAAACTTTATCTCTGAAATATTTCTTAATTTCACCTATTATAGTAGGTGTCGCAAAACTTGAAAATTCATATCCTTTTTCAATATCATATCTATCTATTGCATATATCAAAGCTAAAGATGCAACTTGAAAAATATCATCAAATTCAACACCTTTATTAATATATTTTTTAGCTAGTATATTAGCTAAATACATATGTCTCTCTATCAGAATATTTCTTATTTCTACATTTTTGTCATTGCTATATATTTTAAACAGCTCTTTGGTTTCCATATCCATATAGCTTGTAGCATTAGCTACATTCTTCATTAAATACCAACTCCTAAATATTTAGTCATTTTAACTCTAGTCCCAACATCGCTATTAGATATAGTGCTTACCTCATCCATTAATGTCTTTATTATAAATAAACCTAATCCGCTTTCTTTTGGGTTTGTTAAATCTGGCTCTTGTAGAGATTCTACATCATATCCTGTTCCTTTATCCTCTACTTCTATTGTTAATCCGTTTTCTAATACAGAAAATTGAACTAAAAATTTATCATCTAAACTATGCTTTATAGCATTTGTACAAGCTTCTGACACTGCTACCTTTATATCTTCTATATCATCTAAAGAAAATCCAATTTTATTTGCTAATCCAGAAACTGTTAATCTTATAATGCTTACATATTCTGGATTAGATGTAACTTCCATTTTTATAGTTTCTAAATCCAAAACTTATCCCTCCACTTTAAATATTTTGTCTAGACCTGTTATACTGAAAATTTTCTTAACATTTTTTCTAGCATTTAATACATATATATCCTTATCATTAACTTTTAATCTTTTTAATACACCTATTAATGCTCCTAATCCTGTTGAATCTATGTATTCTAAGTTAGTAAAATCCATTTTTATGTCTACTGGTTTTTCTTCTATTAAGCTGTTTAAATGTGTTTTTACTTTGTCAGCTCCAGCTACATCTAACTCTCCATTTATATCTACATTCCAAAAATTATTATCTAGTTTCGATTCTATATTTACAGACATCGTACTACCTCCTTATTACTTTTTAAAAAATCTAAATGCTTTAGTTATATTAGTTACACCACTAGCTAAACTAACAATATCTTCTGTACTTTTTGTAATTGCTGCAACATTTTCTATAGTGTCATGTATATGTCTTTCGTTATAGTCTACTATTTTGTATGCTTTTTCAACAACTTTAGTTGTACTATTTATTAGCTTTGCTAAGTATATAGCTATTATTAATACTGACACCCCGAATAAAATAGCTCCTATCTGCCATCCTACTGCATCCATTATACATTATCTCCCTCATCTTCAAAAGTCTTGCTTATTATTATTTCATCCTCAACTATGTTTATATCGTTAACATCACAATCGTCAACTATAGTTGTAATCTTATCTTTTACAGTTTGAATCGTTCCATCTAGAACTTCTCTAGGATTTTCTTTTATTTCTTCCATCTTGTCCTTAGCTTCTTTTCTTAATTCAGAACCTTTTTTAGGCGCTAAGAATATACCAAGTAAAAATCCTATTATCGATCCTATTAAAAAAACTTTTCCCTTATTTTTACTCATAATATTAATACTCCTTTCTTACTTTATATAAATATTATATATATAATTATGCAAAAAGAATAGGGTTTGTATACCCTATTCTTCCATCTCTATCTTTGCAATTGAAACTACATTAACTTCATCATCAGTTTTCATTAGCTTAACACCACTAGTAACTCTTCCAAATAAAGATATTTCATTTACTCTAAGTCTTATTAATACTCCATTTGAATTTATGATCATCATCTCATCATCTTCATTCACCATTTGAGCTCCAACAATCTCGCCTGTTTTATCGTTTATATTATAAGTCTTTATACCTTTACCTGCTCTTATCTGAGATCTATACTCTTCTATTGATGTTCTTTTTCCAAAACCATTGCCACTAACAACTAATAACTCAGTTCCTTCACTGCAAAGGTTCATCGACACAACTTTATCATTATTACTTAAAGTAATACCCTTAACTCCCATTGCAGTTCTTCCCATATGTCTTATATCATTTTCATTAAATCTTATAGACATACCACCTTGAGTAACTAATATAACATCTTCACTACCATCAGTTACTTTAACTCCAATAAGTTCGTCATCTTCTCTTAAACCTATTGCTATTAATCCTGATTTGTTTATATTTTTAAATTCTTCACGCTTAGTCTTTTTAACTATTCCTTTTTTAGTAGATAATAATAAGAATTCTGATTCACTATTATCATCTATAGATATCATAGTAGCAATTTTTTCATCACTATTTAACTGTAATAAGTTAACTATAGCTGTTCCTTTAGCTTGTCTTTTAGCTTCTGGAATTTCATATGCATTTAATCTATAAACTCTACCTTTGTTTGTAAAGAATAATAATCTACTATGTGTATGAGTAGTTATTAACTCTTTTATAAAGTCTTCTTCTCTTGTAGTAAGCGCTGAAATCCCTCTTCCACCTCTATTTTGGCTCTTATATGTATCTATAGGCATTCTCTTTATGTATCCGAAATGAGTTAGAGTTACTGCCACTTCCTCATTCTCGATAAGATCCCTCATGTCTATTTCGCCTTCAGCATGTTTTATTTCAGTTCTTCTATCATCTGAGTAGTTTTCTTTTATTATAGTTAATTCTTGTTTTATAACATTCATAAGAAGTCTTTCATCACTTAAAATTTCTCTTAATCTATTTATCTTTTTAAGTAATTCTGCATATTCAGCTTCTATCTTGTCTCTTTCTAACCCTGTAAGTCTTTGAAGTCTCATATCAAGTATTGCTTGAGCTTGTACATCAGAAAGATTAAATCTGTTGATTAAACCTTCCTTAGCTTCTTGAGTAGTTTTAGATCCTCTTATCAGCTTTATAACTTCGTCCAAGTTATCTAATGCAATTCTTAAACCTTCTAGTATATGAGCTCTTGCTTCAGCTTTATTTAAATCAAACTTAATTCTTCTAGTTACTACATCCTTTTGATGTTGAACATAGTGATATAAAACTTGTTTTAAATTTAAAACTTTAGGCTCTCCATTTACTAATGCTAGCATTATTATACTGAAAGTATCTTCCATCTGAGAATGTTTATAAAGCTTATTTAAAACTATGTTTGCATTTGCATCTCTCTTAAGCTCTATAACTATTCTCATACCATCTCTATTACTCTCATCTCTTAAGTCAGAGATTCCTTCAACTTTCTTATCTTTAACTAATTCAGCTATTTTCTCAACTAGCTTAGCTTTATTTACTTGGTATGGTATTTCAGTTACAACTATTTGTTGTTTTCCTTTAGCTAGCTCTTCTATGTATGCTCTAGCTCTTACTTTAACTTTACCTCTTCCTGTTCTGTATGCTTCAGCTATATTTTCTTTACCCATTATTATTGCAGAAGTTGGGAAATCTGGACCTTGTATAAATTGAATTAAATCTTCAATACTACAATCCTCATTATCTATAAGGTGTATTGTAGCATCAATTACTTCACCTAAGTTATGAGGTGGTATAGATGTTGCCATACCAACTGCTATACCATTAGATCCATTAACTAAAAGGTTAGGGAATCTAGATGGTAAAACTGATGGCTCTTTTAAAGATTCATCAAAGTTTGGTGTAAAGTCTACTGTCTCTTTATCTATATCTCTTAATAATTCAAGAGCTAATTTACTCATTCTAGCTTCAGTATAACGCATTGCAGCTGGTGAGTCTCCATCGACAGAACCAAAGTTACCATGTCCATCAACTAAAAGTCCTCTAGTAGAGAAATCTTGTGCCATTCTTACCATTGCAAAGTAAACAGCAGTATCTCCATGTGGGTGATACTTACCTAGAACGTCCCCAACAATACGGGCAGACTTTCTATATGGTTTATCTGGTGTTAAATTTAATTCACTCATTGAGTATAATATTCTTCTATGAACTGGTTTAAGTCCATCTCTTACATCTGGTAGGGCACGTCCAGCTATAACACTCATCGCATAATCAATATACGATTTTTTCATTTCGTGACCTATTTCAATAGGGAGTATTCTATTATTTTCATCCATTAACACTCATCCCCTCTCTTATATATCTAAATTTCTAACATATCTTGCATTTTCTTCTATAAATTCTTTTCTTGGAGCAACCTTATCACCCATAAGCATTGAGAATATTTCATCTGCCATAGACGCATCTTCTATAGATACTTGTAATAAAGTTCTTGTTTCAGGATTCATAGTTGTTTCCCAAAGTTGCTCTGCATTCATCTCTCCAAGACCTTTGTATCTTTGTAGCTCTATTCCACTTCTTCCAAGTTGCTCTAATAAAGTATTTAACTCTTGATCAGAGTATACATAGTATTCTTTCTTTTGTTTTTTGACTTTATATAAAGGTGGTTGTGCTATATAGACATAACCATTCTCTATAAGAGGTCTCATATATCTAAAGAAGAATGTAAGTAAAAGTGTTCTTATATGAGCTCCATCGACATCGGCATCGGTCATTATTACAATTTTATGATATCTAGCTTTTTCTAAGTCAAAATCATCACCTATGCTACATCCATATGCAGTTATCATATTTCTTATTTCATCTGATGATAATATTTTATCTAATCTAGATTTCTCAACATTAAGTATCTTACCTCTTAGTGGTAATATTGCTTGAGAGTGTCTATCTCTTCCTTGCTTTGCTGAACCTCCGGCAGAATCCCCTTCGACTAAGAATATTTCACTTTTTGAAGGATCTTTTTCAGCACAGTCAGCTAATTTTCCAGGTAAAGATGTACTTTCTAGTACACTCTTTCTTCTAGTTAACTCTCTTGCTTTTTTTGCAGCTTCTCTAGCTCTTTGAGCTCTTAAAGCTTTATCTACTATTATCCTAGCAGTTGTTGGATTTTCTTCTAAGAATGAGCCTATCTCTTCAACTGTTACACTATCTACTACACCTCTAACAGCTGTATTTCCTAATTTAGTTTTAGTTTGACCTTCAAACTGAGGCTCTGGAAGTTTTATAGATATAACAGCTGTAAGACCTTCTCTTATATCTTCTCCTAAAAGATTTGAATCTTTTTCTTTTAATATTCCATTTTTTCTTGAATAATCATTTACAACCTTAGTCATAGCAGTTTTAAATCCACTTAAGTGAGTACCACCCTCGTGAGTATTTATATTATTTGCAAAAGAATATATGTTCTCTGTATAACCGTCAGTATATTGTAAAGCTACTTCAACCATGTAGTCCTTTACTTTTTTCTCTATATAAACTATATCATCATGAATTCCTGTTTTTGTTTTATTTAGATGTTTAACAAATTCTCTTAAACCACCTTCATAGTGGAATTTTTTTATTTTTTCTTGATCTTCTCTCTTATCTTCTAGAACTATATTAACACCTTTATTTAAGAATGCTAATTCTCTTAATCTATGTTCTAATATATCATACTTATATTCAACTTCGTCGAATATAGTAGCATCTGGTTTAAATGTTATTGTAGTTCCTGTTATTCTAGTTTCTCCAACAACTTTTATTTCTGAAGTCGCAACTCCTTTTTCATATCTTTGGCTATAGATTTTACCATCATGGTGAACTTCTGCAACTAACCACTCTGATAATGCATTAACTACAGAAATACCTACTCCGTGAAGACCTCCAGAAACTTTATAGCCTCCACCGCCAAATTTTCCTCCAGCATGAAGTACAGTTAAAACTGTTTCTAGTGTAGATTTTCCAGTCTTAGGATGAACTTCTACTGGAATACCCCTACCATTATCTTTTACTAATATGCTTCCATCTTCATTTATAGAAACATATATGTCTGAACAATATCCAGCTAGAGCTTCGTCTATACTGTTGTCCACGACTTCATAAACTAAATGATGTAAACCTCTAGGTCCTGTTGACCCTATGTACATACCAGGTCTTTTTCTAACAGGTTCTAATCCTTCTAAGACCTGTATCTGACTTGCGCCGTATTCTTGTTTCATCTAGTTTCCTCCATTCTCTATACTAATTACATTTCCTTTTTCAATGTTGAAAATAGTAGTATTTTCAGTGCTAAATATTTTTTTATGAGAAGCTTCAGCTGTCGTTATAAACATTTGAACTTTATCTAAATTATCAACTAAGAGTTTTTGTCTCGTCTCATCTAATTCACTGAAAATGTCATCCAATAACAAAATGGGATACTCTCCTACCTCGTTTTTTATCAACTCTATTTCTGAAAGCTTTAATGAAATAGATGCTGTTCTTTGTTGCCCTTGGGATCCATATAGTCTAACATCTAGCTCATTTATGTAAATTGATAAATCATCTTTATGAACTCCATATCTAGTAGTTCTAGTTTCTATATCATGCTGATGTCCAGATTTAAGTTTTTCAATAAATCTTTCATACACAGTGTTTACAGTGTCTTCATCATTAATATTTAATTGATTTTTATACTTTATTGATAAATCTTCTAAATTATTAGTAAGATTTTTATGCATTTCACTTGATATAGATGCAATTTTTTTTATAAAATCTCTTCTTAAAATATATATATAACTACCATACTTCGCCAAACTCTCGTCATAAACCTCTATTAAATTTATGTCGATATAGTTACTTTTTAGTAATTTATTTCTCTGAAATAGTATTTTATTGTAATTTGTAAGGTAATTATAATATTTAGGCATAATTTGGCTTATTTCTTTATCTATAAAAGACCTTCTTTCTTTAGGCCCTTCTTTGACTAACCTTAAATCTTCAGGAGAAAAAATAACTACATTTAGATTTCCTAATAATTCATATATTTTTTCTATGCTTATTTTATTAATTTTAATTCCCTTTTTGTTATTTTTACCAATTCCAATTTCTATTAGACTATTTCTGTTATATTTTGTGAAATTTCCACCTATATATAAATTTTCACTATCAAATCTAATCATTTCTTTATCTTTACTTGTTCTAAAAGACTTTCCAAATGATAATAAGTAAATTGCTTCTACAATATTTGTTTTTCCTTGTCCATTTTTACCTATAAGTAAATTTATTTTGGGATTAAACTCTAAATAAAGAGCTTCATAATTTCTAAAATTGATTAAATTTAAGCCTTTTAAATACACAAAGGGCACCCCTTTTATAGTATTTTTATTGTATTGCCTTCAACTTCTACTATATCATTAGATCTTAATTTTTTTCCTCTTCTAGTTTCTATTTCTCCGTTAACCTTTACTAGACCTTCTTGAATTAAAAATTTAGCATGTCCACCTGTAGATGCAATATCAGCTAGTTTTAAGAATTGATCTAATTTTATGAATTCAGAATCTATAGTGATTTCTATCATTTTTCTTCCTCCTTTTATTATAGCAAATATATATTAATTTAATTTATTATCTTAAGTTTTAACATATATTCAAAAATATATTATATCATAAAAACCCAACTTTTTCAGTTGGGTTTAATTTTAATCTATATATTAGATGATATTCTTACAGGAAGTAATAAGTATGTATATTTTGTTCCATCTACAGGTTTTATTATACATGGATTTACATTTGTAGTGAACTCTATAAATATTTCCTCACTATCTATAACTTTTAAAGCATCTAAGAAATATCTTGAATTAAAAGCTATGTCTAAGTAATCTCCTTCTAGTTCTATAGAAACTTCTTCATAAACATTTCCTTTTTCAGTATTAGAAGTTATGGCTATCGAATTATCTCTTATTGATAATTTTATTAAATTATTTTTCTCTGACTGAGATAATAGTGAAGCTCTTTCTATACTATTTAATAATTCTTTTGTATTAACTTTTGCTCTAACTCCATATTCTCTAGGTAGAAGTTTTTTATAATCTATAAATTCTCCATCTAACAGTCTAGTTATAATTTTAGTTTCATTGATTATAAATATAGCATTTTTTTCATCAAATCCTAATTGAATAGCATCATCTTCAGATGAAAGCAGTCCATTTACATCGTGAAGTGTTTTTCCAGGGATAATAACTTTTGTATTATTACTCATATTATCAATTTCACTAGATCTTACAGCTAATCTATATCCATCTATTGCAACCAAGCTTATATTTCCACCAACAATTTCTAATAACTCTCCCATTAATATTGGTTTTGTTTGATCTTGAGATATTGCAAAAACTGTTTGTTTTATCATATTTTTTAGTAAATCTTGAGGAATATTGTATAAGTCATTTTCGTTTACATCTGGTAATCTTGGATATTCAACAGCTGAATCTCCTTTTATTTTAAATCTTGAGTTTAAACAATTTATGTATACATTGTTGTCAGAATCTGTTTCTATTTCAACAAAAGTATCTGGTAATTTTCTTATTATATCTCCAAATAAACGAGCATTTATTACTATTTCCCCTTCTTCTACTATTTCAGCTTGTATATGAGTGTCTATTCCTATTTCTAAATCATATCCTGTTAAATTTAAAGTTCCTTCTTTAGCTGTTAATAATATCCCTTTTAAAAGTTCTAAAGTTGTTTTTCCATTAATAGCTTTTTGAACAATGCTTATTTTATGAGCTAGTATTTTTTGATTACAAATTATCTTCATTGTGGATAACCTCCTTGGCTTGTTTTATATAAAAATAAATAAGAAAAAATAGTAGTAATAATAGTAGGTGCTGTGGATAATGTGTATAAGTATCTCAATCAAAATAAATACAAAGATATCAACATGTGTAAAAAATGTTAATATCTTTGTGTGTTTTTGTAGAATAAATTGTATATATTTTATTAGAAAAAAAATATGCACATTTAATTAACGTGATATCCACATGCAAATGTTTATAAGTTAACCCTTTAAATCTAGTATTATTTTGTTTACTTTTTCTTTAAAATCTTCGTTATTTTCAATATCCTTAGAAATTTTATCATGAGCGTGTATTACAGTAGTATGATCTCTTCCTCCAAATTCTTCACCTATTTTAGGTAAAGATAAATCGGTAAGCTCTCTTGATAAGTACATTGCAACTTGTCTAGGGTAAGAAATAGATCTAGTTCTCTTTTTAGAATTAAAATCTTCCATTTTTAAAGAAAATACAGCAGAAACTTTTTCTTTTATCCTATTTACTGTAATTTCTTCATGTTTAGAAGTAGTAATTATATCTTTTAGGGCTTCAGATGCTAATTCAAAAGATATAGTTCTATTAGTAAGCGAACTATAAGCAACAACTCTTGTAAGAGCACCTTCTAATTCTCTTATATTCGATTTAATATTTTTTGCTATGTACACTGTAACCTCATTAGGAACATCTATATCTTCCATTTGAGCTTTTTTTCTTAATATAGCCATTCTAGTTTCAAAATCAGGAGCTTGAATATCAGTTATAAGTCCCATTTCAAATCTTGAACGAAGTCTATCCTCTAAAGTAGGTATTTCTTTAGGAGGTCTATCACTAGATATTATTATTTGTTTATTTGCTTCGTGTAATGAATTGAATGTATGGAAAAACTCCTCTTGAGTTCTTTCTTTTCCTGCAATAAATTGAATATCATCTATTAAAAGGACATCTACATTTCTATATTTGTTTCTAAATTCTTCATTTCTATCATCTTTAATTGAGTTTATAAGCTCATTTGTGAATTTCTCAGATGATACATAAACTACCTTAGGATCTTTTTTTTGTTCCATTATATGATGCCCGATTGCGTGCATAAGATGTGTTTTTCCAAGTCCAACTCCACCGTATAAAAATAGTGGATTGTAAGCTCTTGCAGGAGCTTCAGCTACAGCAACACAAGCTGCATGAGCAAAACGGTTACTATTTCCAATAACAAATGTGTCAAAAGTATATTTAGGATTTAGATTCGGATATTTTTTTCTTATTTGCTTATCATCATCTATTTGTGGGTCTTTATCTAAACCTTTTACTTCATTTTCGCTTAAAACAAATTTGATATTATGTTTTTTTAAAGAAAGTTGATTTACAGAGCTTTCTATTAGATTTAAGTATCTATCTTCAAGTATTCCTTTTGTAAAATCATTTGGAACTAATAGTATTAAAGTATTTGATTGTATTTGTAATGGTTTTATTTGCTTAAAGAAAGCATTAAAACTGGGGGGTGATAACTCGCCTTTTATAAGCTGTAGAGTTTTTTCCCATAAAGAAACTATATCCATAATTTAAACCTCCGAACAAAATAATTAACAATTTCCACAAAGTTATTAACAAATTTAGTATTTATTTAAAAAATAT
>NZ_LBBT01000109.1 GCF_001006285.1 Paraclostridium benzoelyticum | reverse complement strand
TGTTAATTAGATAGTTAACAAACTATTTATTAAAATTGAATTTTATTGATTTTCACATACTAATTTAACTTTAAATATTGTTATATAGCTAGTTAACAAAATATTTATCTATATAAAAATTAATTATTTTAAAACTCTAATTAAATATGTGTTTCTATAGTTCTTTCAATAAAAAATTTATTGTTGATTTGCAACTTCTAGCTCACTACTTACTAATGCAGCCCCTACAGCTAATATAAATGGAGCTATGATTAAACTTCCTAATAATATTGTCATGTGTAACTCCTCCTCTTGATCTGTTTTATTTGATAAACTCATTATACCTGGTTCATCTTAAAATAGCCTGACACTAAGCTTAAACATTTCTTACATTTTTGAGAGATGCTATTAAGTTTTAAAATTCATATCCAATATGGATTTTTACTAATTTGTAGTATACAATTTATTGAAAATTACATTAGGGGGATTTCTATGAATTTAAATCCAGTTAAGTTTACTGAAGAATTAGCTAAAGAAATAACTACATGGAAATACGAAGGGGATTATAGTATATACAATTTGCCTTCATGGGATGAGATTATTAAAAAACAAATATCATTATGTAAAAAAGAGAAAAGAGAAAATTTCATTGGATATGCAGATAGTAAGAATAATCTTGTTGGATTTGTAAATTTACTAGATGAGGGAGAATCTGTATTCTTTGGTATAGGTATTAAACCAGAATATTGTGGGATTGGAATAGGCAAACAAATAGTTAGTATGGCTTTAGATGAATGTAAAAGAAGATATCCTAGTAAACCAATTGTATTAGAGGTTCGAAGTTGGAATAAAAGGGCTATTAAATGCTATGAATCTCAAGGTTTTAAAGTGATTGACAGAAAACATCAAGAAACTTATCTGGGTACAGGTGAATTTTTCATTATGGAGTATATAAAAAAATAAGATGGAATACTTATGCAGAAATGCCCTTAAAATCCATTTATTTGGATTCTAAGGGCATTTTATCTAAAATACATAATCTAGTTAGCTTATACAAAATAATCGCCTTTTAAACGTAATTTTTAATTATTTTGTATATATCTACTTTTTAATCGTATTTTTTGCTGAAACAACAAACGTATAAATAACAGTAAAAATTATCACTATAATTGCAGCTGTAAAAGTCCATTGTATTTTAAATATTTCTCCAACGGCTAAAAGTAAAAGAGTTATTGATAGCAATAAGTATGTCTTAGCAACAAGATTATATTCTTTTTTGGTTTTCATTTTGGCTCGATCTTCAGCATTTGAAATGTAATACATACTTGTTAATAATGGACCCTTTTGTTTAAATGCAAATAATGAGTAAATGAAAAATATAACTGACATAGTTAAACATATAATTCCTTCTATCATATCTATCCCCCCTTATTATTTATATTAATCGATTTTAAAAATAGTTTTGATATTTATTTCAATATTAAATATTTTTTAGTGCAAGTAGTTTATATGTAAAAAAATAGAACAGAATAGAAAGGAAAAATGACCTTTACTAGTCTTTAATAGTATTTAAGAAAGTATTTAATAGTATTTATAGTATTTAGACATATACGTAAGTATTGGAATTGCTTAAGTTGAGGACTCTAAATATGACAAATGGGAAGCGAACTATGACATTTGGGAAGTTTAATATGACAAATAGGAAGTTCAACTATGACATTTGGGAAACTTAGTATGACAAATGGGAAGTTAATTATGACATTTAGGAAGTCTAACTATGACATTTTTAAAATCATTGTCATAGTTAAGTGATTATAGTATTATTTATAATATAATCAAAATATAAGAGGTGGAAAATGGATAAAGAAGAGTTAAGGAGTCATTTTGGAACGGATGAAGATATAAAAGTGTTAATGAAGCACAATTCTTTGGTTAAAGCTAAGTACAACTTAACATTGGTTCAAAATAGAGTGTTTGAACTTTTATTATATAAATTTCAAAAGGAAAAAGATGGTATTTTAAGTTGTGAAATTCATAGGAATGAACTTAGAAATTTAATAGGCAAAGAGAAAGATAAAACTATAAAAGGAGTAAGTGATTTATTGGAATCACTTAGATTAAAGGAAATCTTAATTGCTGAAAAGATAAAAGATAAGGATAAATATAAATGGCATAGATTCGGGCTTATAAATGGTTCAACTTATGATGAAGATAGAGATACTTTTATAGTAAAGGCTACAGAAGAAATATATACTTTAATCCAAAATTATTATGACAAAAGGGAAGGCCACACACCGATTAATTTAATTGTTAAACTTGGAATGAATAATTACTATGCTCAAAGATTATATGATTTGCTAAGGGTTTGGAGTGGAACTAAACAAGTTATAAACTATGAAGTATCGGAGTTAAAAGACCTTCTTCAAATAGATGAGAAATATAATTTATATGGAGATTTTAAGAGAAGGGTTATACTTCCAGCAATAAAGGAACTTAATGAAACTGGATATTTTGAAATAGAGATAAAAGAAAACAAAGTAGGGAGAAAAGTTGAATCTATTGATTTCTACGTTAAAGATTTGGACAAGAGAAAATATTTCAATAAAGATGAAATTATAAAAGAAATTCCTAATATCGTACTTGAAGACGTTGCTCTTACTTCTAGTGATGATGAGTGTGTCACTACAGAAGATAGTCTTTTAAAAGAAAAAACTAAAAAACTTGAGCACTTTGTTCCTGATGAAACTATATTTACTAAGGGGACTTTAAGAGGTTTTAAGAAAGATTTTAAAGATATTGATTTTAAGAATGAATATATGGAAAGAGCTTTCGATGATGCAGTTATGATAACTCTTGATAGGGATGATGTTGAGACTATTAAAGCAACTTCATACAAGTTTTTCAAAGGAACTTTGGATAATAAGATTGTTGAATATAAGTTAGAAGAAAAAGAGGATCTAGATCATAAAAAAGAAATGGACACATTTTGGTAGAGGAATTAAATCTAATAGACAATTGTAGTTAAATGATTATATAAATATGAAAAGGCAGAGAAATCTGTCTTTTTTGTTTAATGCCCCAAATTTATGAGTGTATCTTTACGACATATATGAGTTGAATTTTAAAAGCGACAAATTA
>NZ_LBBT01000108.1 GCF_001006285.1 Paraclostridium benzoelyticum | reverse complement strand
AAACTAAGTGTAGATATAATATTGTTTATATAGTATTATATCTATACATAGTTAATTAATTATATAAAGAAAGATGAATAAATATAATCTTTTAAAATTGGATGTAATTGTGTTTATTCAAGTTTTTTTATATGGTTTATATAGATATTTATATTTTATATAAACTTCCATATAGATATTATTGGTTCTAAGTAAAATTTATTATTAAAAATATTATTTTAGACATTCGGATTTAATAAAACAACAAATTTAAAATGTATAAGTTAATCGGAAATAACTTAATAAAAATAGGAGTTTATATGAATCTAAAAAAAATGAATAAAATTAAAGTAATTCCATTAGGTGGATTAGGGGAAATAGGAAAAAACATCACAGCAATAGAATATGGTGATGAAATTATAGTAATAGACTGTGGATTAGCATTTCCAAGCGCTGAAATGCATGGAGTAGATTTTTTAATACCAGATATAAGTTATTTAAAACAGAATCATAAAAAAGTAAAGGCAATTGTACTGACTCATGGACATGAAGATCATATTGGAGCTATTCCTTATGTATTAAAGCATATAAATGTTCCTATATATGGAACTAAGTTTACTTTAAAACTAGTAAAAAGCAGATTAGAAGAGCGAAATATAGTTTCAGATTGTATTTTAAATGAAGTAAAAGTAGGAGAGATGGTTGTTACAAATAATTTTAGTGTTGAATTTATTAGAACATGTCACAGTATAGCAGATGCTTGCGCATTAGCTATAACTACACCAGAAGGAGTTATTGTTCACACTGGCGATTTTAAAATTGACCATACTCCAGTAGATGGAGAATTAATTAACCTTAATAGATTAGCTGAACTAGGTAGTCAAGGTGTTTTACTAATGATGGCTGATAGTACAAATGTTGAAAGAGATGGATTCACTATATCTGAAAAAGAAATAGGAAAAAATCTAGATATGTTATTTTCAAAGGCGAATGGAAGAGTTATTGTAGCGTCTTTTGCATCTAACATACATAGAATTCAACAAATTATAAATGCATCAGTACTATATAATAGAAAGATTGTATTTAGCGGAAGAAGTATGGAAAGAGTATCTAAGATAGCTATAGAATCAGGATATTTAGATGTAGCTGAAGATTCTATTATAAATATACATGATATTAAAAACTTCAATGAAAGTGAAATAACTATAATAACTACAGGATCTCAAGGAGAGCCAATGTCAGCACTTTCAAGAATAGCAAATGCTGAACACAAACATATAAAAATAAAAGAAAATGATTTTATAATTATTTCAGCATCTCCAATTCCAGGTAATGAGAGAGCAACATCAAAACTTATAGATAAGTTGTTAAATGCTGGTGCTGAAGTTATTTATAACGAAATAGAAGAAGTTCATGTTTCTGGACATGCGTGTAAAGAAGAATTAAAACTAATCCATAGATTAGTTAAACCAAAGTTTTTCATGCCTGTTCATGGAGAATATAGACATTTAGTAGAACACAAGCTACTAGCTCAAGAGTTAGGTATGCAACCTGAAAATATATTTTTAATGGAAACTGGTAGAGTACTTGAGTTAACTTCAAATAGCGGAGAAGTGCTAGGAAAAGTTAACTGTGGATCGGTAATTGTAGATGGTAAAGGAGTAGGAGATGTAGGAAATATAGTTCTTGCAGATAGAGAAAGATTAGGTAGTGATGGGGTTATAACTGTTGTTGTTACGATTGATTCAAGTGAATTTAAACTACTGGCAGGTCCTGATATTTTAACAAGAGGATTTGTTTATGTAAGAGAATCTGAAGCGTTAATAAAAGAGTTGAGAAAAGTAGCTAAAATTGAAATAGAAAATTGCTTAGATAATAATATTAAAGATTGGAATACAATTAAATTTAATATAAAATCAGCTTTAGGAAAAAATATATATAATAAGGTGAAAAGAACACCTACTATTTTACCTGTTATTATGGAAATATAGCAAAAAAACTAGGAGCAAGTTAGTTAAACTTATTACTCCTAGTTTTTTTTAGTATTTAGATATTAATGACCTATGCTATCTAAACATTCAATTTTATCGTGCTTTCCGATTTGTTCAATGATTTCTTTGCACTTTGTACTCATTCCAACTAAATTTACATTATTATCATTTTTTCTAAACCTAAAAACTAATTTATCAATACAGTCAACTGCTGATTCATCCCATATTCTAACATTAGATAAATCTATATTTATAGTTTTAGATTTTTCTTCAAAACTAAAATGATTTATAAAACTTGTCGTTGAACTGAAGAATAACTGCCCGCTTACCTTATACTCTACAACATTTGACTTTTCAAATTTTTCTACATGAACTTCAGATATTTTAGAAGCAAAGAATAAAGCGCTTAATATAACTCCAACTATAACTCCAAATGCTAAGTTATGAGTGAATAGCACAACAACTACTGTTGAAATCATAACTATAGAATCTGTCTTAGGAACTATTTTAAGTCTTTTTAGAGACTCCCAATCAAATGTTGAAATTGATACAACAATCATAACTGATATTAATGCAGCTATCGGGATTATTACAACAAATTTATTTAATAATATTATTAAAATCATTAAAAATAAGCCTGCAACAAAAGTCGATAATCTACCTCTACCTCCTGATTTGAAGTTTATAATAGATTGACCTATCATAGCACACCCAGCCATTCCTCCAAATAATCCTGACACTACATTCGCAACACCTTGTCCCATACATTCTCTATTTTTATTACTTTTTGTATGAGTTAAATCATCTAATAGCTGAGCAGTTAATAAAGATTCAACAAGTCCAACTATTGATAGAGAGATTGAATATGGAAGTATTATTTTTAGAGTTTCCAAACTAACTGGTACATTTGGAATTAAAAATTTAGGTAATGTTGAAGATATATTTCCGATATCTCCTATTGTTGTTGTTTTTATTCCTAACACACTAGCCAATACGGTCACTGCTATTATGGCTATTAATGGCGATGGTATTGTTTTATTAATTTTAGGGAATAGATATATAACTAAAAGTCCTATAGCAACTAATGCATATATCCATATAGATTCACCTTGGAAATAAGGTAATTGAGCTTTGAATATTAGAATTGCCAATGCATTTACAAAACCAATCATAACTGGTCTAGGTATAAACTTTAATAAGTTCCCGATCTTTAAGTAACCTAATATTAATTGTATAATTCCTGTTAAGATTGTTGCCGCTAACATATATTCTATGCCATAATCTTTTACAAGGTTTACCAGTAATAATGCCATCGCACCTGTTGCTGCTGATATCATACCCTGTCTTCCACCGAAAAATGCAGTAATCATAGCTATACAAAATGATGCATATAATCCCATCATAGGATTAACTCCTGCTATTATAGAAAATCCTATTGCCTCTGGAATTAATGCAATAGCTACTACCATACCCGAGAGTATGTCTTGTTTTGTGTTTCCAAACCATTCTTTTTTTATTTCGTTCATTTTTTACCTCCTATTAATTTATGTTTTATGTAAATTAACAACAATCAAAACTTATATAAAATATAAATTATAGAGATATATCAGAACTTGTATTATAAGATATAAATCAAAAAAAGTCAATTTGTATCGTAATAATGAGCATATTTAAATGATACTTTAGATATACATCTAAACAGTTAAAAGGTATGGAAGGAACAATTATAATACTATAATAGCAATAAAGTTATTTAAAAGAAGTTCTACTAAAAATAATTCTAAAATACTTGAAAAGACTTATAATATTTGATTTAAAATTTCACTAGATAATAATATTAAAATTAAAAACATAAAAATAGAAGAGCCATGAAAGGTTCTCCTACTTTTTATGTTTAAAGATTATTTTTAAAGTATGTAATTAGACTACATCATATTAAAGAAGTATTCAAATCCAACGTAAATTGCAGCCAATCCTACTAGACCATATATTATTCTACTAAAGCTACTTATATGTCCAAATTCTCCACTACCTGCAAATAAAGCAGCAACTAAGTCAAATTTAAATAAGCTAACTAGCCCCCAATTTAGAGCTCCAACTAAAACTAGAATTATACAAATATTATAAATAATTTCCATGTAATAAAGCCTCCTAAAAAATATTAATTTATATATAGTTTTAGTCATAAATTATAAATATATTCAATGAATTAGTATATTTCTACTTTTATCATCAGAGCAAGAAGCTTCAACAGAATTATTTGATATAAAATCAATTTCTATAATTACAGCAGGCATTTTACTATGTTTTAAAACTGAGAATTTTTTAGACATCTTAACACCACGATTTGGAGTATTAAGTTTATTAGAAAGATTTGAAGATAAATTAGTAGCTAATTTACAGATTTTATTATTAGTATCGTATATCCAAGTCTCAGAACCTTTTGCAGATTTGTTTTCAGAACAGTTCATATGAATACTTACAAAGTAATCACAGTTTTCATTATTAGCTTCAGTAGTACGATAAGATAAAGAATAAAACTTATCTTCTTCACGAGTAGTAACTACTTTTTCAAAAGCTTCTTCAATGATAGATTTAACTATCATACCTATTTTTAAAACCATATCACTTTCTTTTTTACCATTGGAACTAACAGCTCCTGAGTCTTTACCTCCATGACCAAAATCTAAATACCATTTCATATATGTACCTCCTAAAAGTTATTATTCAGGTAAGATTAGCATAGGAAGTTTTAAGTAGGAAAATAAAGTATTTGAAGAATAGAGTTTAAACATATGTAGTAAAAATATAGAGCAAATAAATTAATTTACATAAATAAAAAACGAGAGTATTAAAAATACCCTCGTTAGCAAACTAATTAGAGTTGGCAGGGCGGCGTATCCTGCATCTCTGGTAACTATCTAAAAGATAGCGTGTTGGGAGCCATTTCCAACCTCAAATCTAATTAATTTATATAAACTATTATAATTTATAACTAGCAAAACAGCTATAAAAATATAGTTCTTAAACTACTGAATTTTACAAACATCGGCAAGATAAAAATGTATAATATATTGTGCTGTTTATATTTAAATAAGCGAAATAGAATTAAATCGAAGCAAGAAAGGTAAAAGCATGAAATTAAGAAAAAGAGTTTTAACATTAGTAGTAGTACTTAGCATAGGGTTAATTGGTTGCTCAAAAGAGGAATCAACTACATCTAGTCAATTGGAGGATACAAATTTAGAATTAGCTGAGAGTAATGATAATGAAACAGAAAAAGAGTACACTAGCTATGAATCTTATGATAATTCAGAAGATGAACAAATTACTGATGAACAATCTTCATTAAGTAGCAATAATGATACAAATACAACAGTATCATCTAGAAACAATAGTAGTAACTATGATAAAGGCGATAACGAGCATATAGGAGAGTATGTATATATAACAAATGGAAATAGTTATTATCACACTATACCTAATTGTAAGTACTTAGAAGGAGCGAGTACATCTTATGTAAAACTTACATCAGATATGAGAAAATTTGAGTGCAACTGTTGGGAAAATCCAGTTGAGTATAACCCACCATCAAGCTCGAGCAATGAGGGTAGTTCTAATGAAACATCTTCATCTAGTGGGAAAACTGTATATATAGCTAAAGGAAATAGCTATTATCACAATTCATCTAGTTGTAAGTTTTTAAATGGAGCAAGTGCTTATGGAGTAGACTTAAATGATGTTGGAGGTAAGCATGCTTGTAACTGTGTAAAGTATTAAATCAAAATACATGACACTAAATTAATTTTTAAGATTGTGAAATTAAATAAGAATGTAAATAGTAGTTTATTTTTAATATATTTGTAGTATAATATAAGTATTAACATGTAAAAAAAGAAACTATAGTCTAGTGGAATAGAGTGTGGTTTCTATGTATTAAATAGAATAACTAATTCTTTCTATTGTGATCACATTTATCACAATAGCTACCACTCTTTCTATTGCCAGTAGAAGAGTGGTTTTTTAATGTATCGTATAAATAACAAGTCAGTATACCAATTATTATGGTATCTGAATTGTGTAATAACAATTTAAAAATTTCCATACCATTCACCTCCTTTCATTAGAAAGTAGGTATTTATCTGTATAGAAATCCACCACTCTTAAACTATAGTTTCTCAGAACCTAATTATACCATATTTTAAAACTGCATTATATAAAAACATAGTATATAAATCACGATAAGAGTTAATAATCCTTATACAAGAAATAATAAGGAGTGATATAATGAGTTCATTTGAAGGTTTATATACATTTGCAGATGTAGCTAGTATGTATAATATAGATCAATCTACATTAAGACATAATGTTGGAAGTAGATTTGTTGATGGAGAAGATGTTAAAAAATTAGGTAAAACTTGGATAGTTAGAGAAGAAGCTTTAGTAAGAGAATTTGGGTTTATTCCAGAAAATAATGAAGAAGCGCCTAATGTAAGAAAAAAGACAGGAAGAAAAAGTGCATTTGATAAATGTAGAGAAGCTTACTTAAACGGTGAGATTAAATAGTAATGTTAGATATAATCTCTTGCAGACATGATTCTTAAATTTTATAAAAATATAAAGGCAAGAATACACACGATAAAGCATGTGTGTATTCTTGCCTTTGTTTATTAATTACTTTTTATAATTCAAGTAAACACTTTCTATATATTTAATTAAGTTTTCATTTCCATTTTCACTATCTAATTTTTTCTTTATATTGATTGAACTTGATATATACTTGGGGTTATCCAGTTCTATGAAAGATTCTGCTAATGAATTTACAGTAAGAGTATTTTCATTTAAAGGTTTACTTATATATCCCAATACATATAATCTATTGGCCCAAAATGGTTGGTCTACAGAAAAGGGCATTATTAACTGGGGTTTACCAGACTTCAATGCACTAGCCATAGTTCCAACTCCACCATGATGCATTATTCCTTTTGATAATGGAAATAGCAAGTTGTGTGGGGCATAGGGTACTGCCAATATATTTTCTTCATCTTTAAAACTCATTCCACTAATTCCAGTTAAAATAATGGCTTTATTATTACTTTTATCTAAAGCTTTAAGCAAAATATCTTTAAATTTATCTGGATTTTTTAGAGGCATACTGCTAAATGAGATTACTATTGGCTTACTACCTTTTGATATAAATTCCTCAATCTTCTCATCTAGTTTTTCTTCATTACTTTCTAAGAAAACAAATCCAGGCAAATACACTTTATTTTCCCAAGTTTTTATATCTTCAAATAAATATTTACTTAAAGGGTAAACAATTGGAATAGGTTTCTTATTAATATCATAAGCGTATATTCCGCTTTTACGCTTAGGCAAATTTAACACATTTTTTCTAAAATCATTTATTTCTTTTATATTAGAAGCATCAGCATATTTAAAAGGAATATAAGTTAACTTATTTATTTTTTTACCTAAATTACCTTGTGAGGATACTACTAAGTTAGGAAATTCTTCTATAGGATATATAAAAGGTACAGGGGACATACATATACAAGGAATATTTAGCTTTAGAGATATATCCTGTGCAGCAAAAGACTTAGGATGATATATTATTATGTCTGCATCTTTAGCACACTTATAGAATTGATCCATAGTTTTTCTGTATGATGGGTTTACTTTTTCTTTAGCGTATTTCAAAGATTTTAGTATATGTTTTTTCCTATTGTTAAATATATCTTGACCTTCTTTTGTTTGTAGTAGGGCCATTAAGTCCAAGTCAGCTTTAGCAAATTCTATGTTATTATCTTCAATAAATGACTTAAAACTTTCACCAGTACAAATTACTACTTCATGATTATATTTTAAGGCTTCAACTCCAAGGGCTACATAAGGTTGTACATCACCACGACTTCCTAATGTAAAGATTGCAATTTTCATATTATCCTCCTTATTTATACACAGCTTCTTTAAGTAAAGAAGTCCAAAGTTTGTACTTTTCCATTATTTCATCAATTTCTATATTTTGATTCATTTTTAATTTGTTTTGTAAATATCCATCTAACATTAGAGATAGCATTTCTATAACTTTGTGTATATCTTCTTCATTTTTGAATTTACTTGTATCTATATTCTCTAGATAATCATAAATATCAAAGTTATCATAAGAAGTAACTTTATTTTTCACTATATCTATTACTCTCTCGTCACTTGAGCAATAGGCAACTACAATAAAGTTTAATATATGAGGATATTTTTCTAGAAGCTTATATTTTTGTTCAATTATATATTCTAAAACTTCAAAAAAGTCTTCAGTTTTTCTACATATGTCTATATCGATATTTGATGATATCATTTTCTGAGAATACTCAAATAAATAGGTGAAATAACTTAATTTATTTTTAAAGTAGTAAAAAAGTAAGCCCTTTGATATGCCTGCTTTACTAGTTATTAAATCTGTAGATGCTTTTTGAAATCCATAAATACTAAAAACTTCAATGCCAGAATTTATAATAGCAAGTCTTTTATCTTCATTTAATTTATTAAATAGTTCAGTCACATTTATCACCTCTATTATTGACCAATTTGGTTAATAACTTAGATTATAATCTTTTGACTATTTTTTTCAAGGCTATACATATAAAAAGAATAAGATTAGGGTTCATACTAATTTAACTTCATAATATCAACATGTACAAAATTTATAAATAGCAATTATTAGGAAATGAAATAACTACAAAATAGGGGGATAAACTTGAAAGTTTACTGGATAAATTTTAATAAGTTATATAAATTTCAGTTGCACCTATAGACAATTATATGAGAACAACAGGACTTGAAAACTTATTTGCAGGTGGAGAAAAAGTGTAGTATTGCAATTGAAGAATTTGTATCTTATGCTAATGAATAACTTTCTAAATTTAAATAAACCCTTATGGAGACAGGATATAAAATATATAAAGATAAAGAGTCTAGTTATAGACTCTTTTTTGTTTGCATACTTTATAATATACAAATTAAATTTAACTTATTCATAAAATTTATGTACAGGAGATTAACATATGAAATGTAAAAAAATTCTAGTTAAAGGAATTGTTCAAGGGGTTGGATTTAGACCGTTTGTATATAATTTAGCATTAGAAAATAATCTAAATGGTAATGTCAAAAACACATGTGATGGAGTATCTATAAATATAGAAGGAAAAAAAGAGTCTATAAATATTTTTTTATATAACCTAAAAAAAAGACATCCTAAATTAGCAAAAATAGAAGAAGTTACTATAGAGTCTAAAGAAATAAAAAATTATGAAAATTTTGAGATAATAAATAGCGATGTAGACGAAAATGGCATAACTGTAATTTCGCCAGATATTGCTATTTGTAATGATTGCATAGAAGATATAAATAATCCAAATGACAAAAGAAGATATAAATATCCTTTTGCTAATTGTACAAATTGTGGACCTAGATTTTCGATAATAAAAAAATTACCATATGATAGAAATAACACCTCTATGAAAAATTTCGAAATGTGCAAACCGTGTTATGAAGAATATCAAAACCCAACAGATCGAAGATTTCATGCACAGCCTACTTGTTGTAAAGAATGCGGACCCAACCTGTATTTACTAGATAGTAGTGGAAGAGAGATTATATTAAAAGGTAATTTGAAAAATCAAACAGAAATGATAATAAAAAAATCAAAAGATCTTTTGAAAGACGGTAAAATAATGGCTATAAAAGGAATAGGTGGATTTCACTTAGTATGTAATGCTAGAGATTCTAAAGCTATAGATACCTTAAGAAAAAGAAAAAATAGAAAAACGAAACCATTGGCAATAATGATGAGAGACATAGGTGTAGTTAATAAATATTGCAAAATAAATAATAAAGAAAAAGAGATTTTATTAGGAGATAAAAAACCCATTTTAATTCTTAATAAAAAAAGTAATAATCTACCTAACAATATATCATATCAAAATCATACATTAGGAGTAATGCTACCTTACACACCATTACATATTTTATTATTTGATAATGACTTAGACATTCTTATAATGACTAGTGCAAATATTAGTGGGTTACCTATAACCTATAAAAATGCAGATGTTTTAAATAGTCTAAAAAATATAGCTGATTATTTTCTATTACATGATAGGGATATAAATATACCAATAGATGATTCTATAGTAAAAGTTATTATGCATGAAGAAAGAGTAATACGAGCTGGACGAGGGTATTCACCTATGACCTTTAAGAAAAATACAACAAACATATTAGCACTTGGAAGTGAATTTAAAAATACATTTACCATATCAAAGGATTCTCATATTTTTATGAGTCAATATATGGGTAATATGAATTCCATACAAGCTTTAGATAATTATAAAATGAATGTTAATCATTTAAAGCAATTATATGACATAAAAATTAATAGAATAGTTTATGATAAGCACCCTAACTTTTGGCATAAAGATTATATAAATGAATTTAGATGTGAGAAAATTGGAGTATACCACCATCATGCACATATAGCTAGTTGTATGTTTGAAAATAATATAGAAGATAAGGTAATAGGAATAGCCTTTGATGGAAGTGGTTATGGAGAAGATAAAAATATATGGGGTGGAGAGTTTCTAATATGTGACTATAAAACATTTAAAAGAGTTGGACACTTAAAATATATGCAAATGCCTGGAGGGGATAATGCGACAAAAGAGCCATGGAAAATGGCTATAAGTTTGATCAATCAACTAGATTTAAAAGATTTTAATTTTAATATCTTAAATAATATGAAAGATAAAGATTATAAATTTATATTATCAATGCTAAATAATAATATAAATTGTACTTTAACTAGCAGTATGGGAAGGTTATTTGATGGAATATCTGCAATTCTTGGATTTACAAATAAAATAACTTTTGAAGGTGAGGCTTGTATAGAGCTGGAAAACTTGGCTAAACAAAGTATTTATACAAAAGAATATTATAAATTTGAAATACATTGTATAAATCAAATATTCGTTATAAATACGGATTCTATCATAAATGGAATATTACAAGATATGCAAAAACATGTATCTAAATCTGTTATATCTATGAAATTTCATAATACAGTAACAGAGTTTAGTTATATAATATGTACTAAATTAAGAGAATTATACAATATAAATAAAGTTGCTTTAAGTGGTGGAGTTTTTCAAAATGACATAATTTTAGCTAATTTATATAAAAAACTTAGAGCACAGAAGTTTGAAGTATTAACTCATAAACTTTTACCATGCAACGATAGCTCTATATCAATAGGGCAATTAATTGTAGCAAATAATAGAGGTGAAGAGAATGTGTGTAGCCATTCCGGCTAAAGTAATAGAGCTTTATGAAGGAGAGTCTTTAGTAGATTTTGGAAAAATAAAAAAGAGAATAAATACATTTTTTATAGAAGATATAAAAGTGGGAGATTATGTATTAGTTCATGCTGGCTGTGCAATGGAAAAAATAAGTGAAGAATATGCAAAGGAAACTTTAGAGATATTTAAAATGATATGTAAAGAGTTTTAAGGTGGTTTTATAGTGTATATAAATGAATTTAAAAATACTGAAATAGCTAAAAATTTATTAGATAAAATTCATAAAAATTTAGATAAACAAGGTTTAGAAAAAAGAATAAATATAATGGAAGTTTGTGGTACCCACACAAGAGCAATATATAAATCAGGTATAGATAAATTGCTTCCTAAAGATATAAATTTAATATCCGGGCCAGGGTGTCCTATATGTGTGACAGAATCTAATTATATAGATGATGCAGTAATATTGAGTAAACATAAAAATGTTATATTATGTACATTTGCAGATATGCTAAAGGTCCCAGGGAGTATAAATTGTCTTAGCGATGAAAAATCAGAAGGGGCTAATATAAAAGTTGTATACTCTCCTCTTGATTGTATAAACATTGCAAAGAAAAATAAGGAAAAAGAAGTAGTGTTTATAGGGGTAGGATTTGAAACAACTACACCTATAATTGCTTTAACTATAAAAAAAGCATATGAAAATAATATAAAAAATTTAAGTGTTTTACACTCGCTTAAAACAATGCCAAATGCAATAAAAAATTTAATTCTAGATAAAGAAGTGAATATAGATGGATTTATATGCCCAGGTCATGTGTCAACTGTAATAGGAATAGATGACTTTGATAAATTAGCTAGAAGAAATAAAGTTCCAATGGTTTTATCTGGATTTGAATATGTGGATATAATTTATTCAATATATAGACTATGTGAGATGATAAAAGCTAAGGAGTATAAGTGTGAAAATCAATATAAGAGAGTCGTTAGAAATAGAGGAAATGAACTTTCTAAAAAAATAATAAATGAAGTTTTTAAACCGAGTTGCAGTAATTGGAGAGGACTTGGAATGATTGAAAATACAGGGTTACAGTTTAGAGAAAAGTATATGGAATTTGATGCTAAGTATAAATTTAAACTATGGTTTTCAAACTTTAGATACGGTAATGTTAAGACTGATTGTATATGTGGAGAAATATTAAGAGGAATAAAAAAGCCAAATGAATGTAAGTTATTTAAAAATATATGTACACCGCAAAAGCCAATAGGACCATGTATGGTGTCAGAAGAAGGAGCTTGTGCAAATTTTTATAAATATAAGGAAGGATAATAGGTAATGGATAAAATAACATTAGCTCATGGAAGTGGAGGAGAAGAAACACATAAACTAATTGAAAGTTTATTTTACAAACACTTTGATAATGACATACTTCTTCAAAAAAATGATTCAAGTGTAGTAGATAGAATAAGTGGAAATATAGCAATTACTACAGATAGTTTTGTTGTAAACCCTATATTTTTTCCAGGAGGGGATATAGGTAAGCTATCTATATGTGGAACGGTAAATGATTTATCTGTAAGTTATGCAAAACCACTTTATATTACGGTTGGATTCATAATAGAAGAAGGTTTCTCAATAAATGCCTTAGAGGAAATAGTAAAATCTATGAAAAAGACTGCAAATTATGCAAATGTAAAAATCGTAGCAGGAGATACAAAAGTAGTAGAAAAAGGTAAGTGCGATAAAATATATATAAATACAACGGGCATAGGATTAATAAAAGATAAATCGCATATAATGTCTAAAAATAATATAAAAGAAGGAGATAAGATAATAATAAGTGGAACTATAGCAGATCATGGGATAAGTATAATGACTAAAAGAGAGTTCTTTGAAGTAGATAGCGAAATAAAAAGTGATTGTGCTTGTCTTAATCATTTAGCAAATGATATTTTAAAAGTTAGTAAGAATATAAAAATAATGAGAGATCCAACAAGAGGTGGACTTGCAAATACTTTAAAAGAAATAGTAAACCTTTCAAATAAAAGTATCCTTTTAAATGAAAAAGATATACCTATAAAAGAGGATGTTCAAAATTTTTGTGAAATGCTTGGGTTAGATCCATTATACACGGCTAATGAAGGTAAATTAGTATGTATTGTGTCAAAAGAGGATGCAGATAAAGTAGTAGAAGTTATGCAAGAAAATGGTCTAGGGAAGCAATCAAAAATAATAGGAGAAGTAATATATGATACTAAGCCTAATTTATATATTAAAACTGAGTTAGGAGCAATTAAGACACTTCAAATGGCTCAAGGAGAAAATTTACCAAGAATATGTTAAAGAAGGCAATTAAATAATATGATAAAAGTATTTGGAATTGGAAATATATTATTAGGTGATGATGGAATAGGTGTATATGTAGTTGATAAAATTAAAAATAGCAAAGTATCATTAAAAGAAAATATAGAGTTTATAGTAGGAGAGACAGATTTTTTATATTGTATAAATGAAATACATAAAAAAGATTTAGTTATTATAATAGATAGTACTTATCTAGGGAAAACGTGCGGAAGTATAAGTGTATTTAATTTTAAAGAATGTAATAAATTTATATTAAAATCTAAAACCTCTCATGAAGAAAATTTATTAGATATTTTAATAAAAGAAAAACCCTATATAAACGGATATTTACTAGGGATAGAAATAGATAAAGTTGAGTATTCTTTAAACTTATCAAATAATCTCTTTAATAAGTTTGAATATATATGCAATGACGTTTTAAGCATAATAGAAAATATAATAAATGGGGGATTGTAAATTATGAAAAATCCAAGAAATATGATAGATGAATACAACGATTTAGAAATAAAAGTTGAAAAACCAAATCATTATTATGCAAGATTATTATTAGAAGATTATGCAGGTCAAGTTTCAGAACTTACTGCCTTAACTCAATACTTTAACCATGAAGGTGTCTTATTTAAAAAGTATCCACAAATATCTAACGTTTTAAATGAAATAGGGTTAAAAGAAGTTCTACACTTAAACATACTATCAAAACTTATATATCTTCTTGGAGTTAATCCTAAATATAGAGTAATTAGAGAGGATAGTTTTAGAGTATGGTGGAGCCCAACTTATGTAGAGTATGAAGAAGATTTATTAAAAATAATTGAAATTAATATAGAAGGAGAAAAAAAGGCTATAAGACAATACCAAAATCATTTAGTTCATATAAATGATAAATATATAACGGATTTACTTAAACAAATAATACTAGATGAAAAAGGTCATATAAAAAAATTAACAGAAATTCAAAATAACATCAAAAACGGCATATCATATGATTTAAACGATTCGGGTGAAAAATCAAATTTCAGTAATAAAAATATAATTAAAAGACAAGAATTTACGTTAGAAGAAATTAAGCAAAAATATAATGGAAAAGATGGAAATCCATCATATGTAGTAGTAGATGGAATAGTATTTGATGTTACAAATATTGATGAATGGTCAAATGGAAGTCATCATGGTTTAAGTGTAGGAGAAGAACATACTGACTCATTTTATTCATGTCATGGACAAAAGATAGATATGTTAAAGAAAAAACTTCCCATAGTTGGTTATTTAAAAAATAATATAGAGGCGAACATATGAAATGCAGAATTATAGAAAGTAAAAAACACATGCCTATAACTATGGCTAATGTAGCTATAAATAAAATAAGGAAAGAAAATATAAAAAAACCAAATTGTATATGGTTAGAGGCATCGGGTTGCTTTGGAGAGGTAATAACTCTTTTAAATGGAGAAGATCCAGATATAATGTACTTCTTAACTGAAATGGTAAATATGAATTTTTTTAATACTATAATGGCTGATCAGGGAGAAAAGGCTTATGAGCGCATTCTTAAAACTTTAGATAGCAAAGAAGATTTAATTCTAATAGTATGCGGAGCAATACCTTTAAAGGAAAATTTTTCGACACTTGTAACATATAAAGGGGAGAAAATAAGTGCGCTTAAACTATTGAAAAAAATAGCTCCTAAGTCAAAAAATATAATCTCTGTAGGAACTTGTGCATGTTATGGAGGGCCAACTGCAGCAAGGCCTAATGTATCAAATTCAGTAGATGTATCTGAGGCGCTAGGTAGCAAATCTGTAATAAGGATACCGGGGTGTCCTGCAAATCCAATATGGATATTAGGGACTTTAGGTTATATAATTTCGTTTGGTAAACCAGAGCTCGATAGTCAGCAAAGACCTGTAGCTTTTTTCTCAACAACCATACATGACAATTGCCCAAGAAGACACTTTTTTGATAATGAAATATTTGCAACTAAACTTGGAGATAAAGAGTGTATGTATAAACTTGGGTGCAGGGGCCCTATTACAAAAACACTTTGTCCACAACATAGATGGAATCAGAGTGATAATTGGCCAATAGGAGACAATACAACCTGTATAGGATGTGCTTCTAGCGGATTTCCAGATGAAATGGAGCCTTTTACAAATTACTAGGGGGTAAGTATGGCAAAAATAATTATAGATCCTGTATCAAGAGTAAGTGGATTGCTTCAGATAGAGGTTGAAATAGAAAATAACAAAATTATAGATGCGAAAAGTAGTGGTATGCAATTTAGGGGATTTGAAACAATGTTTAAAGGAAGACATCCACTTGATATTGTAAGATTAACTCCTAGAATTTGTGGAATATGTTCTACTCACCATGCAACAGTATCTTCCAAGACATTAGAAAATGCACTTAATATAGTACCTGATGAAAATGGAAGCCTTATAAGAGATTTAACTAATGGATTTGAGTTTTTACAAAATCACTTAAGGCATATTTACCAATTTGTATTTCCTGATTATGTTGAACTAAAGGATATTAATCCACTTTATAAAAGTGGAGATAAAGAGAAGTTTGATTATAGACTACCTGAAAACATAAATTCAATTGTAGCAAGTCATTATATCGATTCAATAGAATATAGCAGATTGGCACATAAAGCTATAGCGATTCTTTCAGGTAAAGTTCCTCATAGTCATGGTATATTTGTGGGCGGAACTACAACTAATTTTGATATACAAAAATATCAAGAAATAAAATCTATATTATATAAAATTAAAAACTTTATACAAAATAATCTTATTCCTGATATTTATATAGTTTCAAAATATTATAGTGACTACTTTAACATAGGTAGAGGTTATGGAAATTTAATGTCTACAAATTTATTTTATGAAGATAATATGCCTGTAAAATATGCAGAAGGCGGAGTAATAATAAATGAAACAATTCAAGGTCTGAACGCAAATAATATAGTAGAAAATGTAAAATACACATGGGTTTCTTCAGAAAATAATATAGTGTATCCTAAAAGTGACCCAGCAGAAGTTGATGATAATAAGGAAGATGCATATTCATGGGTAAATGCACCTAGATATAATAGTTATCCTATGGAAGTAGGACCTTTGGCGAGAATGATTATTTCAGGAAATTACAGAAACTCTATATCAGTTATGGATAGATTAATAGCAAGGGTATTAGAAACAGAAAAAATTTGTAAAAGTTTAGAGGGAATATTACAAGTTATTAAACTTCAAAGGGCTAATCAGAATGTAATTGAAATGCCTAAGTATGCTAGTGGAATGTCATTAGAATCAGCTTCAAGAGGTGTATTAGGGCATTTTATAGAAATAGAAAATAAAGTAATTAAAAATTATACCATAATAACTCCATCAGCATGGAATTTATCACCTAAAGATAATAATAACTTAAGGGGACCAGTTGAAGAAGCTTTAGTAGGGTCTAAAATAGATGACATAAGATACGCACCTACCATAATTGGTAGAATAGTAAGATCTTTTGATCCTTGTCTAAATTGTGCCGCACATATAACTAGTGATAAGTACTCAGGGTTTACAATAAAGATAGTATAAAAATAGGAGAATAATATGCATGAAATTTCTGTGGTGTATGATGCTATAAGAATAGCTAGTGAAAATGGACAAAAAAATAATATAAAAAGTATTAATAAGATTTTTATGAGAATAGGAGAATTTAGTTGTATAAATGAAAAGTCTTTAAATTTTGCTTTTGATTTATTAAAAAAAGATACTATATGTGAAGATGCAAGTATTATTGTAGAAACAATAAAGGCGAAATCACTATGTAACTATTGTAATGAAGAATTTTTTATAGATTATACAAATAAAATATGCCCAAAATGCAAAAGACATAGCAGTAATATAATTGGGGGGCATGAGATCTTAGTATGGAAAATAGAAGGTGAATAGTATTACAATTCACATAGTTGTAAGTTTTTAAATGAAGAAAGAGATTCTTTCTATTGTCAGTAGAAGAGTGATTTTTTAGTATATAAATCACGAGAATAGTTAGTTTGAAGGGTTATATAAATTTAACTATCTATACTCAATGAATTTTTATAAATAAGTTGATATATATAATGTTTTTTCATTAGTATGAATATTTTTTATAATTAAAAAATGAAAGCTTTTAAATTATAAAAAATTAAGTTATAATAAGTTGGAATTACAATTATATAGAATGGGGATAGTTAAATGAACTCACAAAGAAAAGGGATATTACTTGCTATAATAGGAGCGGTTATGTGGGGAATTATGGGGATATTTGTAAGAGGACTTTCAGCGGAAAACTTATCTTCATATGAAGTTTCCTTTGTACGTTGTTTGTTAGCAGGAGTTGTTTTTTTATTGATAAAATCAATAAAAGAACCATATATTTTAAAAATTGATTTTAAGGGACTTATTATTTGCTTTATTTATGGAATTATTGCTTATGCAGCAAGTTTTACTTTTTATGGGGTATCAGTAGAAAGAATACCTGTAGCAGTTGCTACTGTATTAATGTTTATGAGCCCTGTATGGGTTGCACTTTTAGGTGTGATAGTTTTTAAGGAAAAGTTAAGTCTACAAACAGTTGTTACAATTGGAATTTGTATTTTTGGAGCAATATTAGTTGCAAACTTAACAGGAACAAGTGGCGCTAGTATGGATATGGTTGGTATATTAGCAGGACTTGCAAATGGGTTTGGAGTTGCATTACAAATTATGATTCCTAGATACTTTTCAAATAAATATGAAAGAGATACAATGCTTGTATATGGATTTTTAGGAGCAGCAATTGCTTTATCTTTTGTAACAGATTTTTCTTTCATTGCAAATAAGATATCCTCAGGAAATATAAAATTAATGTTTGATTTATTTGGAGTAGGTATATTATGTACAATGGTAGCTAACGTATGTTTTGTTAAGTCAACTCTATACATAGATACTACTACATGCAGTATACTATCTGCTTTAGAAGTAGTTGTTGGTGCAATAGTTGGAATAATAATTTTCAAAGAAACTATGACGGGGATTCAAGTTTTAGGCGCAATTATTGTTGTATTAGCATCATTAGGATCAACAGTTTTAGACTATCTCCAAAATGCAGCAGCTGTGTTAGTTGGATATCTACCACCTACATTAGTAAATTACATTCGTTTTAAGGGAAAAGCAACATCTGAAAAAGAATAATATATTTAAAAGCTTAGGATATTGAATAATAATTCAATATCTTTTTTTGACCAATTTTTAAAACGATTTTATTCAAGTACCAATCATAAAATATATATCTATTATTAAGTTTGCTAGATAATAGATTATTTATTAAAAAGGCATAATTATATGTAATTGTTTAATTTAGTAGGTTGCTGAAATGAGTAAATATTAAGAAAAGCACTGTGAAGTTTAGCTTTCGGACTATAAATATTAACTATGATATAATATGAAATATACTTATTATGTAATTGTTACACAATACAAAGTAAATATATTTTATAAGATGTAAAATATAAGCCTTGGGGAGGAACTTCGTATGAACACATCAACATTTCTAGAAATATTAACAGTAGCAGAAAAACTAAAATGCAACACTAGGCATTCATGGACATCGAGTGGACGTCATGAGAGTGTAGCAGAACATAGCTGGCGTATTGCATTAATGGCATTATTAATGCGTGATGAATTTCCAAGTATTGATATGGATAAGGTAATTCGTATGTGTTTGATTCATGATTTAGGGGAGGCCTTTACTGGAGATATTCCTGCTTTTGATAAGAAGGAAGAAGATAGTGAAAAAGAGGATGCAATATTTTTACAATGGATTCAAACTTTCCCTGCTCCTTATAGAGAGGAATTTACAGAACTTTTAGCTGAAATGAATGAACGTAAAACAGATGAAGCAAAGATTTATAAAGCGTTAGATAACTTAGAAGCAGTGATTCAACATAATGAGGCTGATATTAGTACTTGGATTCCATTAGAATACGATTTGCAGTTTACTTACGGTTCGGACAAGGTGGAATTCTCACCGTACTTAAAAGAATTAAAGCAAGAAATAGACAGAAGAACTGCAGAAAAAATAGCTCAAAATAGTGAAGAGCTTACAAACAAGTAAAGGATCATTAATTTTAATGATCCTTTACTTGTTTGTAAGATTAAATTTAGTAAATTTCACTAGATTATAGATAAAGTAAATTTATTGATTAAAAAAAATTAAAATATGATATATGGAAAACTGGAATTATAAAATAAATTTAAAATGGGTTATATTATAAAGGTTTCTTAAAAAAGAATTTGGATTGATAAAAATGCAAGAAAATGATTAAAAAATGGTATAATATGGTACATGACACAAAAAATTGACTGGAATTTATATAGAAAAAAGAATATAATGTCAAAGTGTGACATTTGATTACAATATTGTAATTGAATATATTTAGGCAAAGTACTAATATATTTATAGATTATGAACATTTTAGAGGAGAGTAAATATGAAAAAATTAATTTATTTCATTATACCATTGGTAGTGGGCGGTATATTTTTATTCGGACTAAATAAATTCCTTGATTCTAAAATTGCTTACATGCTTGAAGAAAAAGATTTGAAACCAATAATGAACAATTCTTTAAGTAATATAAAAGATAAAGGCGTTATTGCTAATAACCATTTTTTACACAAAAAAGATATAATGATGCTAGGATCATCAGAGCTAGGGCATTCAACAAAGCAACACCCTACTTATTATTTTAATACGAACAGAAGTAAAAATGAAGTTATTACGATCGGGAGAGCATATACTCAGAACTTACAAGATACTACTATTTTAGGTAGTTTTGATCCAAGCATAAAGGATAAAAAGGTTGTTTTATTAGTTTCAATGCAGTGGTTTATGGATAAAGAAGGGGTTACTTCTCATCACTATCAGACGAGATTTTCTCCAACTCAATTTTATGCATTTTTAAACAACCCAGATATTTCTAAGGAAAATAAGGCTAGATTTGCAAATAGAGCGAGTAAACTATTAATTGGATCAGAAGAATACAAGTCTGAAGCTATATATGCTAAGTTATATAGTTCTGATACATTTGTATCAAAAATTGAAAAAGTGCTATTAGCACCTTATTTCGAGTTTAGAGAAGATACGGTGAAACTTAAAGAAAAAGGTATGTTATATGAAAGATTAGTAAATTTACCTGACAAAAAAGCTTTAGCACCTGGAAAGCCTATTAATTGGGACAGAGAAATGCATCAAGCTATAGTAGATGCTAAGAATAGAGTAGGTAAAAACAATCTATGTATAGATAAAATATACTATAAAAAGAATTTTGGAAAGAACTTAAATAAAGTAAGAGGTAAATACAAAGATGTAAATCTTGTAGAGTCAAAAGAGTTTGATGATTACCAACTTACTCTAGACGTGTGCAACGATTTAGGTATAAAGCCTGTAGTTGTACTTATACCTGCTATGGATAAGTTTTACAATGTAACGGGTATACAAAAAGATGAGAGATATGAATTTTACAATAAAGCGGGGAATCTTGCAAAACAACACGGTTTTGATGTTATTGACTTAAGATCAAAAGAAAATGAAAAGTATTATTTACGTGATGTGATGCATCTTGGAACGAAAGGTTGGGTAGATGTTTGTGAAAATTTATTTAAAGAATTTAACCAGCAATAAGTACTTAATGATGAGTATTTGTTTTTCAATAATAATAATTGCAGCTATATTAATATTAACATTTACTCCATTTAAAGAATTGCCATTCATATACAATGAGTTTTAATAAGGAGGATTAGACATGAAAATTATTGAAGGTATAAAAAAGTATTCAAATACAGATAGAATAGCATTAAAATGCAATGACGAAAATCTTTCATACAAAGATTTAGATAAGTATTCAGAAGCTATTGCTTTATACTTAAAAGACATTTATGGAGATGAGGATACTCCTATAGTTATATATGGAAATAAAGAAAATAAGATAATGGCATGTATGATAGGGGCTTTAAAATCAGGAAGAGCTTATGTACCGTTAGACATAAGTTTCCCAATAGATAGAGTATTTGAAGTAACAAAAGAAGTTAAACCAAAGGTGATTTTCAATTTTAGTGAAGAAACTAACTTTGGAGATTTAAATATTGTAAATGAAGAAAAACTTAATGAGATAATAAAAACTTATGAAGGTAAGTCAATATCTAAAGAAAACTGGGTAAAAGATGATGAAAATGCATACATTTTATTTACATCAGGAAGTACAGGAAAGCCAAAAGGGGTACAAATAAGTTCGAATAACTTAGATAGCTTTGTTGATTGGATAAGTCCATACTTAAAAATTGATGGAAGTGAGAAAGTTATAATGAACCAAGCTGCATACTCATTTGATCTTTCAGTAACATCTATATATCCAGGATTAGTTCATGGTGCTACATTATTTTCTTTATCAAAGAAAGTGTTAGCAGATTATAAAGAACTATTTAATCAATTTGGAAAGTCAGATATGGGTATTTGGGTTTCTACTCCATCATTTGCAGGTGTTTGTGTAACAGAAAATAGTTTTAATAGTGAAATGTTACCAAAATTAGAGTCTATGATATTCATAGGTGAAGCTCTTCCAAAACCTTTAACTAAAGAGTTATTAGAGAGGTTTCCAAACACTAGAGTTATAAATGGATATGGACCAACAGAAGCAACAGTAGGTGTAAGTGTAAATGATATGTGTGAAGAACTTATAAATGATGAAAAAAGTTTACCAGTTGGGTATCCTATGGAAAACTGTAAAATAAAAATATTAGATGAAGATGGAAATGAAGTTAAAGAAGGCGAAAAAGGTGAAATTATAATAATTGGACCTTCTGTTTCAAAAGGTTATTTTAATAACAAGGAAAAAACTGATGAAGTATTCTTTTATGATGAAATCGATGGCGTTAAATATAGAGCTTACAGAACAGGGGATATGGGATACCTATTAGGTGGAAATATTTACTACTGTGGAAGAAGAGATTTCCAAATAAAATTAAATGGATTTAGAATAGAAATTGAAGATATAGAGAGCAACTTAAGAAAAGTTGAAAATGTTAAAAATGCAATAGTTTTACCAGTTTATAAAAATGAAAAAATTGCGTACTTAAAGGGAATTGTAGAATTAAAAGAAAGTAATTCATTAAGTGATATAAAAAATGGAGTGGTAATAAAAAAAGAATTAGGTAAATATATCCCTTCATATATGATACCTAGAACTATAAAAATTATAGATGAGTTCCCTACAAATATTAATGGGAAAATAGATAGAAAGAAACTTATGGAGGAAAATTAATGACTTTTTCACAATATGGAGATTATTTTTATCTTTATATATTACTATTAACAGCAATACCAGCAGTAATTTTAGGGTTAAGAGAAAAAAACATAAAGTATTATGGTATGATAGCGACTGCATTCATGATACTTTTAATAGTTGGTATAAATGTTAGACTTTCATTTTTAATAGCATTTATGGTATTAGAAATAATAGTAGTTAAAGGATATGAATATGTAAGAAAAAAAACGGATAGTAAATTGGTTTACAGACTATTTTTGCTAGCTTCTATGTCTCCTATTATAATAAATAAAATTTCGACGCTTACATCATTTGGAGCAATAGGGTTTATAGGTATATCATACCTAAACTTTAGAACTATACAAATGGTAATTGAAATTTATGATGGAGCAATTAAAGAAGTTAGAATTTCAACAATGGTTTATTTTGTATTGTTTTTCCCAACATTAAGTTCTGGGCCGATCGATAGATCAAGAAGATTTGAGAAAGACTTAGAAAAGAATATACCTAAAGAGGAATATATAGATGATTACTTAATACCAGGTATTAAAAAGATATTCATGGGTGTGGGTTATAAATTTGTAATAGCATTTTTAGTAAACACATATTGGATGTCAAAAATACCTTCAGAAATAAACTTTGTAAATGGCATAAGTTATATGTATGCATATAGCTTATATTTATTCTTTGACTTTGGAGGATATAGTTTATTTGCTGTAGGAACAAGTTATATATTTGGTATAAAAGCGCCAGATAACTTCGATAAGCCATTTTTAAGTAAGGATATGAAAGAATTCTGGACAAGATGGCATATAAGTCTTTCAAGATGGTTTGGGGATTACATTTTCTCAAGGTTTGTAATTTCATCTATGAGAAAGAAAAGATTTAAAAAAAGAGCTACAGCATCTCATGTTGCACAAATGATTACAATGATAACTATGGGATTTTGGCATGGATTAACATGGTTTTACATTGTATATGGTATATACCAAGGGGTAGTGCTTGTACTTACAGATATGTATCAAAAGAAATCAAAGTTTTACAAACAACATAAAAAAGATAAGTGGTTTGAGATTGTACAAATTGTTATAACATTCCATATAGCATGCTTTGGGTTGTTAATTTTCTCAGGTTACTTTGCTTAATTTAAGGAGGATATAAAATGCAAGAGACAGTTATAGGAATTTTTGAAGATGTTTTAGGATGTGACGAAATAAGAGAAGATTTAAATTTAAATTTATTTGAAGCAGAACTTTTAGATTCATTAGCAATAATAGAAGTTTTACTTGAAATTGAAGAAAGATTAGGAATAACACTTCAACCAACAGACTTAGAAAGAAGTGATATGGCAACAGTAAATAACTTAGTTAAGTTTTTAGAAGGTAGAAAATAATAAAATTTTATAATAAAAAAATTAAGGAGGAAACTTATTTCCTCCTTGGTTTATTTATAAAACATCGATATAATCCATATATTCAACTATATCATTATAAATTTCAAATACAGGACTTATATTTTTCATAGTATTATCAAAGTATAATTTTATAACATCATCAGTTTTATAAAGAACTAAATCTTTATTGTCTTGATTTACAAAAGATATAGTTTTTTCACTATTATACTCATCAACATCGATAGTTTTTACAACGCAATTATGTTTGCTTATTTTTGTAGCAATATTGAAAAGTAAATCATCAGTGCAGTTTTCTAGTCTTAAAACTAGGCAATGATATGTAGTTTTAAAATTCATGGGAAACCTCCTTGAATAAAGTCAAAATTTGGCATATTATAATGCCATATAAAAATTTTAACACATTTGTATAAAAAAACAAATTTGCAAAATTTAAAAATAAATATATAATATATAAAATAGACTAGTTAAGGAAATAATTAAATTAAACTTAAGATTCAGAGGAGACGAAGTTTTATGTCAAAAGTAGCAAAAGCAGCTGTCGGTTTAATGGCTGCAACATTAATAGCCAAGATACTAGGATTTGGGCGTGAACTAGCTTTATCTTACGCATATGGAGCGTCAGGTACAAGTGATGCATTCTTAGTAGCTATGAATATACCTGCAGTTATATTCTCGGCAATAGGAACATCTTTAGGAACTGCATTTATACCTCTATTTTGCGACTTAGAGGCTAAGCAAGGAAAAAAAGCTTCCCTTAGATTTTCAAATAACGTACTTAATATAGTTGTTTTGTTATGTTTAATAACTTCTTTAGTAGGAGTTGTTTTTACAGAACCAATTGTTAAGTTGTTTGCGGTTGGGTTTAAAGGGGAAACATTAACTCAAGCTATATATTTTACAAGAGTACTAATTCTTGGAATGGCATTTTTAGGAATGAGTTACATAATGATGGCATTTTTACAAGTTAAAGAAAACTTTATAATACCAGGGCTTATGTCTGTACCGTATAATATGCTTATTATAATTTCTATATTTTTAAGTGTAACAATTAACCCAAATTTACTACCTTGGGGTACTTTACTTGGATTATCTTTACAATTTATATTCCAATATCCATTTGCTCGTAAAAAAGGATTTAAGTACAGACCATATATAAATTTAAAAGATGAATACTTAAAGAAAATGTTATGGCTAATAGGACCTGTTTTAATAGGTGTAGCAGTAACGCAGGTTAATAGTATAGTAGATAGAACAATAGCTTCTACCTTGGTAGAAGGAAGTATTTCTGCGCTTAATTATGCAACAAAATTAAATCAGTTTGTAATGGGTATGTTTATAGTTTCTATATCTTCGGTTATATACCCAATGCTTTCTAAATTATCTACAGAGAATAATAAAAAGAAATTTAAAGAATCAATAGTAACAGCTATAAATGTAGTAACATTAATAATAATACCTATTTCTGTAGGAGCTATAATACTTGCTCAACCTATAGTTAAGTTATTATTCCAAAGAGGAGAGTTTGATGCTAGAGCTACACAAATGACATCTATAGCACTTGTATTCTATTCAATTGGGATGTTAGGTTTTGGGCTTAGAGATATTTTAGGTAAAATATTCTATTCATTACAAGATACTAAAACACCTATGATGAATGGTATTATTGCAATGATATTAAATATTGTATTAAATTTAGTTTTTGTAAAATATACTAATATGGGATTAGGTGGACTTGCATTTGCTACAAGTATTTCTTCTTTAGTAACTATAACTTTATTATCTGTAAGTTTAAGAAAAAAAATAGGAGCATTTGGTGGTAAGAAAATTATCACAGTTCTTATAAAATCGATAATATCGGCTCTTTTAATGGCTCTTGTAACTAAGTTTACTTATAATGTTATAGACGCAGTTTTAAGTGCTGGATTTATACAAGATGCAATTAAATTAGCTGTGTCTGTAGGATTAGGTGCTATAGTATATGCAATTTCAATAATTGTATTAAGAGTAGATGAAGTTAAATTAATATTCAAAATGATAAACAAAAAAGTAAAACATAAATAAAAAGTAGAATAAAAACAAAAAAAGCTACAGCTTAAGCTGTAGCTTTTTTTGTTTTTAAAATTGTTAATATATAAAATGATTAGAAAATAAAGTTTATTTAACAATAAAAAGGAAATATATGTTAACTTGTAGAAATATAATAAAATAAGAAAAAATAAATTAAATAGGTGATGTAATGAGTAATAAATTAAATGAAGGCAATTACGAACTTGTTTTAAAACATACGATAAAAAACTTTCAACAATCTAATATAGATCGAATATTACAAATGTCAAATTCTACATACAATCACGATGAACAATACTTCAAAATTAAATTCCTAAATACATTTTTAAAAGTACAATATCCATCAGGAAAAATCTTAACAGAATCTAATGAAATCATAAATGACACAGCTACAAATATATTGATACTAAGGTTCTTAACTAATGCAAAGGGGATAAAAGAAACTAAAAAATATTTAACTTACAAAGAAGTTGAAGGTGGGTATGTTTACTATCCAAATTTTAAATCAAGAACTATTAAAAAATTTACAGATAGCTATGGTAAGGAAATAGAGAAATTTAAATTATATATGGAAAATATAGGGGCTGAAAAATTAGAAATAGGGGACATTTCATATAAGGTGAGATTTATAAATGATACTTATGTGGTGTTTGTATTATGGGAAGGCGACGAAGAGTTAGAGCCATCTGGAAATATATTATTTGACGCCAATATAAGTTATTATTTTAATGCTGAAGATTTAGCAGTTGTTCCAGAAATAATATTGCTAAATTTAAAATAAATATTGAATTAGAATGTCATAAATTGTTAATTATCATAATATATACTATTAATAGATTAGAGGGGGTATCTAATTATGAATATATATGGAAGTATAAGAAGTGTGAAGAAAAAACAAAGTAAATTATACACATTGGTTGCAATAGCTGATGTACTAGCACTAGCTGCTTCATTTGGAATTATAATGATAAATTATTAGAAGTAAAAGGCTGTTTCATTTGAGACAGCTTTTTTACGCTTAAATAAATTATGATTGCTAAAAATCTTCAAATAACCCATTAAACTTATGTATATCAAAATTATATGTTTTGAGCGTAAAAAAGCCTTTGAGCAACGGACGAAGTCGTTTGAGTAACGGGACACGAGTTTACCGAGTGGACGTTGACGATATGAAATTTGAACGAAATGAGTGGAGTGAATTTTTTTCATTTATATTATAATGGTATATATAATATAAACTTGGGAGGATACGATGGAATATATAGAACAAATAAAAAACTATAAACCTATAAATGAGCAGGAAAAAAATGATAGAGAATTAATATTAGAATGTATAGAAAAGTACGACGATATATTAACTAGAGATAATAAGATTTGTCATATAACAAGTTCAGGATTTATTGTTAATAAAAATAGAGATAAAGTACTTATGATACATCATAATATATACAACTCATGGGGATGGACAGGTGGCCATGCAGATGGAGATAGTGATTTATTAAATGTAGCTATAAAAGAAGCTAAAGAAGAAACCGGGATTAAAAGTGCTAAACCAATAACGGATGAAATATGCTCGATAGAGATTTTAACAGTTAATTCTCACATAAAGAGGGGAAGTTTTGTATCGTCACATTTACATTTATCCGTAGCTTATATTTTGGAAGCTGATGAAAATGAAGAGCTTTTTATTAAAGAAGATGAGAATAGTGGAGTAAGATGGATATCGATGGATGAAATTGATATTAATGTAAATGAGAAACACATGCTAAGTATTTACAACAAGCTTATACAAAAAGCTAAAAATATTTAAAAAGTTTAAAATAATACTAAATAATCAATCATTGACATTTATATTTATTATAGATATTTAAAGGAACTAAACCTATAATATTAGTATATGAATAAAATAATATTTGGGGGTATTTTAAGTGAAATTTATAGATTTACATTGCGATACGATAGATTTATTAATGTTAGGAAAAGGTGGAAGTAATTTAAGTCAAAATGAACACTGCATAGATATAAAAAAACTAAAAGAAGGTAACTGTTTAGCTCAGACATTTGCATTATATGTTGACATTGCTGAACATAAAAATGCATATAAGCACTGTATGAATATGGCAAATAAATTCCATGAAGAGATAAAATTAAATAATGAATTTATAGGCTTAGCTACTAACTATACAGAAATAATAAAAAATGAAAAAGAAGGTAAAATGAGTGCACTTTTAGCAATAGAGGAAGGTGCTGTCTTAGAGGGAAATATAGAAAATTTGAAAAAATTCTATGATCTTGGAGTTAGAATGATTACATTAACATGGAATCATGAAAATGAAATTGGGTATCCACATATAAAGCCAGAAAATGCAACTAAGGGACTAAAACCATTTGGAATTGAAGTTGTTGAAAATATGAATGATTTAGGTATGATTGTAGATGTATCACATTTATCTGATGCAGGTTTTTATGATGTAGCAAAGATATCTAAAAAACCATTTATTGCAACTCACTCAAATTCAAGAGAAATGACTAAACATAGTAGAAACTTAACTGATGAAATGATTAAGATATTAGCAAATGCAGGAGGTGTAACTGGAATAAACTTCTGTAGTGCATTTATAGGTGAAACTCCTATGACTATGATAAGTGATATGGTAAGACATATAAAACATATGAGAAATGTAGGGGGAATAGATGTAATAGCACTTGGTTCAGATTTTGATGGAATAGAGTCTCCTGTTGAAATTAAAAATTCAAGTGAAATGAATAAGCTTGCAATACAGTTAGAAAAAGAAGGTTTTAAAGTTGATGAGATAGAAAAGATTTTTTATAAAAATGCACTTAGAGTAATTAAAGATGTAATGTAAAAAAACATGCTCATTCTATTTAATAGAATGAGCATGTTTTTGAGTGTCTATTTTATTAACTCTAAATATCCACTTGGGTGGAAATAGTAAATATGACTAGTATCTTGGTCAACGAAATATCCCATATCAGATTCAACGTCTGGTAAGAATACGTATCCTTTTAAACCTTTGTCTTGTAAAGCTTTAAAATTATCTGAAGTTCCTTGGAATATGTAATTTACTTTGTCATTATTATTTATTAAAAGCTGTTGTGCATCAGCTTGAGTTAATGTATTTTGTTTTTGAACAGTTGCTTGATTATTATTTTCTTGAGCAAAAGTTATTTCATGAGTAGGATTTACTAAAAATAGTCCTCCAACTAATATTGATAAAACTAAGATTGATTTTTTCATATGTAAAACCCCTTTTCTTTATATAATATTTATTTAATTATAATTGCTTATGTCTTTCTATATTTAAATATTACCATAGAAAAAATATAGATAACAGTTACACCGTTGTTACTTACGGTTACGAAATTGTAATTAAAAATGTGTTTGAAACAAAAGTTAATAAATGTGAATATATACT
>NZ_LBBT01000107.1 GCF_001006285.1 Paraclostridium benzoelyticum | reverse complement strand
AACTATACATTTAATTACATGTTTAACTTTATTTAATAATGAATAGGAGATTAATTATGAGACAAAATATCAAAAAAACAAATAACAATAACCTATTTAAAAACCTTAAAATTGATTGTGAAAAATGTTTTGGACTTTGTTGTGTTGCATTGTATTTTTCAAAATCTGAAAGATTCCCAAATGATAAGGTTCCGGGTAAACCATGCGCAAACTTACAATCGAACTTTCATTGTTCAGTACATAATAATCTAAGAAAAAAAGGTTTAAAAGGATGTACTATATATGATTGTTTTGGAGCAGGTCAAAAAGTTTCTCAAGTTACTTTTAAAGATCAGAGTTGGATAGATTCTCCTGAATTATCAAGTCAAATGTTTGATTCATTTTTAATAATTAGACAACTTAATGAAATGCTTTGGTACTTAGCTGATGCCTCAACATTTATATTGGATAAAGCTACCTTAAACAAACTTAATTTAATAATTGAAGAAACTCAAAACTTAACAATCCTTGATCCAAACCATTTGAAAAATATAGATATTAAAAATCATAGAATCAAAGTTAATGATATATTAAGAAAATCAAACAATATAGTTAAAATAAAACTTAATTTGGATAAAAAAAATATCCATAATAATAAAAAAGTATTAATCCCAGGGTATGATTTTATTGGATTAGATCTTACAAGTACAAATTTAATAGGAGCTAATCTATCCGGATCATTGCTAATAGCCTCAAATTTGAGCTATTGTAATTTAAAAGGTGCTAATCTAATTGGCGCAGATTTAAGAGATGCTAATATTAGGGGGGCCAACCTTGAAAATGCACTTTTTCTTACTCAATCTCAAGTTAATTCGGCTATAGGAAATTCTGCTACCAAATTACCATTTACTCTAAATAGACCTTTCTATTGGGAAAAATAAAAATCAAAGAGTATCTTTTAATAAAAGACTATTCTCTTTGATTTTTATACGTTCTTATTTTACATATCGATCCATACTTTACTTTTTATAAAAAATTTTTAAATTTAAATCTATATTATTATAAATT
>NZ_LBBT01000106.1 GCF_001006285.1 Paraclostridium benzoelyticum | reverse complement strand
ATTTATAAATTTTAATTTTAAATATGTCAATTTTGTTACGTATTTTGTAATATTTACGCTATTGAATATCTTCCTATAGTTTAATATAATTAGTTGTACGCTAAAAATAGTTAGAAAGAAGGGATTGCTTTGTCGAAACTAAAGAAAATTGTTATAGCACTAATAATACTAGTTGTATTATTGCCAGCAAGTGCATTTGGCTATGTGTATTTTAAATTAGATAGTATATATGATAAAAATACAGATATAAAAGCCTTAAATAAGACAGATTATAGAAATGAAAAAGGTATTACCAATATATTGTTAGTTGGAACTGATAGTAGAACCGAAAACGATAAAGGTTCTAGATCTGATGCTATGATGATCTTAACTATAGATCAAAACCATAAAAACATCAAATTAACATCTCTTGCAAGAGATCTCTACGTAGATATTCCAGGCCACGGTAAGCAAAAACTAACTCATGCTTATGCTTACGGGGGTATAAATTTATTAATTGAAACTATTGAAAAAAATTTAGAACTTGATATACAAAATTACGCTACTGTTGATTTCTTTTCATTTATGGGTATTATAGATGAAATAGGTGGTGTTTCTGTAAATGTAAAAGAGGGAGAACTTTCTCAGTTAAAAAAATATACTGAGCAAAGTTACAATTTATATAAAAATCCAAATAAAGGTGATTTAGAATTTATTACTAATGCTGGCACACATAAACTTAATGGATATCAAGCTTTAGGGTATACTAGAATTAGATACAATGATACCGCTGCTGAAAGAGATAGACGTCAAAGAGAAGTTATGGAGTCTATTTTTAACAGTATAAGTGATTTATCTATATCTAAATATCCATCATTAATAGATACTCTATTACCTTATATAAAAACAAATATGAAACCTACTCAAATAATTGCATTAGGAACAAAAGTTTTAAGTATGGGTAATTTTAGTATGATTCAAATGGAATTCCCACCTAAACCTGGTGAAGGAGGAATTCTAGGTAATGCAGGTTGGGTTTTACAATTTGATCCAGATATAAATAATACTATACTTCATGATTTTGTTTTTGAAAATAAAATTCCGACAAATGAATAAAAACTTATGAAGTATTTTAAAATGTATCCTATAGAGTGGACAATAAAAAAAGCCTACTCTATAGTTTTTTTTGTATATAATAAAGTAAACAACATAATGGGTAGAATCATAGATAAAAAACTATTCACAAGTGAAGAAGTAGAATTATTATCCAAAATAAATATGTAAAAAATATAACAATGAAATGAATTACATATACTGAAGAATTTTTAAATTTTTCATAAATGAAAATATTAATGGAAAGTTACCGAAACAAATATTTAAAGAATATAGAATTGCAGGGCTTTCATATAAAAAAACTAAATTCAGGTAGGTCTCGTACAAAAGATTTATCTGTTGAAGAAAAATATATCCGATTAAAGGTTAAATTAAAACTTTTAAAAGCAGAGAGTGAGTTAGATACAATAGAAATGCAAGCTCCGAAGAAGAAATAAAGTTATATAAAGAAGATAATAAAGATCATATGTAAAAAAACTCTATTAAAATCACTTAATTTTAAAAATCGTAAGACAAAAGGTTCAAGACAATTAGAAATAGTTTTAAAAATCGAATTTAACCTAGTGTATAGCTTAAAAAGAATCAGAAGAATTATGAGAAAATACAATATTGAATGTACAATCAGAAAAGCTAACGCTTATAGAAGAATGATAAAATCTACAAAAGAACATACTGTATTACCTAATTTGCTTAATAGAGAATTTAAACAAAGAATAACCAAAAAGGTTTTACTAACAGACATAACTTATCTAACTTACAATAACAATAAAAGATCGTATTTATCAACAAATGAAATAAATCAATATATAGATTATCATAATAATTATAGATATCAGTCGGATTTAAATAAGATGACCCCTACTCAATATAGGGATCATCTTATGATATCCTAGTCTTTTTTTAATTACTCTTGACTAAGGGTACATTTTATTTTAATTTTATAGATTTTCATTTAGGCTAATTTAATAAATCTATAATTTCATCTATAGAACTTTGAGGAACTAGACCTCCAATTTCATATATTAAATCACATGACTTATTAAGTAAGATATTGCGTTGCATATCAATTAAATGGTCTTTAACCATTATTATAGGTATCCCTAACTTTGCAGCTAGTGGACCTGAGGTTAAAGCATCTGCTAAAGGATCACTTTTAACTACAAATATAGATTTATATTTATCTTCTGGGTAAAATTGCTCAATTACTCTAGAGTTTGTTTCATGTCTATCTAATCCATACAATCTATTTTTACTTACATCTTCATTAGTTATTTCATTAATTTTTTTTATTACACTATCTTCTAAAACCAACTCTCCTCCTAAAAAATATGCAGTATTTAAATATTTTGATTTAAGCCACTCTAAAGTGTCTTTACTTATAATATCTTTTTTACACAATATTATAGGCTGTTTTTCCTTACCTGCAAAAGAAGCAATAGATAAAGAATCAGCTTCTCCGATTCCACTAGCTATATATGCTTTATTTACATTAGAATACTTAGAAATTTCTTTAGCTATCATCAAATTTGTTTCATATCTATCACTGCCACCAATTCTAGATATCTTAAAATTGTAATTCAAATTATTTAGTTGATTAATTACATCCTTTTTTATTACATTTTCTCCTCCAATTATAATTATATTTTGAGGATTTAATCTCTTAATTTCCTGTTTTGTATAATTAGTTAAATCATTGCTTTTTGATAACAATATAGGTGAATCATAGCATGTAGCTAACGGGGTTGCTGATATCCCATCAAACATTGCCGTTCCATTAGCTATAATCACTGTATTAGATCCATTTTGCCATCCTGTTTTACTTATTTCAACAGCAGTTTCATATCGATCTATCCCCTTAATATTTTTAATATTAACCTTATTATATATAGACTTAAGATCTTGTTGAAGCTTTTCGTTGCAAATTATATCCTTTGAAGAAAAATACATACTTCCTTTTATATTAGGATATTGTCTATTTAAATTTATCTGCTGTGTTATTTGTCCTGCAATATCCTGACCTACCCAATCTCCAGTTCCTTGTTTATATATACCTTGTCCTATGTATAAATTCACACTACTTCCACTTACTTCATTTGACCACCAACTAACTAATTTTGAATAATCAGCTACTGAATATCCAATAGGCCAATATACTTGTGGCGTGACATAATCAATCAAATTATTTTTTATCCAATACCTTGTATCTGCATATTGAGTAGAATAACTTTCACTACCTCTTGTGTCCGAACCTGTTGGGTCACTTGATTTATTTCTCCATATTCCAGATGGACTCACTCCAAATTTAACATTAGTTTTAATTGACTTTATATAGGTTTTTACATCTTTTAATAAATTATTTACATTTGATCTTCTCCAGTCCCCTATTTCCATACCATTTCCATATTTATTATAAGTTTGACTATCTGTAAAGTTGGAATCTGGATAGAAATAGTCATCAAAGTGGATCCCATCTATATTATAATTCCTTACAACTTCAGTTATTGTATCAACTATATGTTCTCTAACTTCAGGTAATCCTGGATCATAATATAATTTATTATTATACGATACAACCCAATTTGGATGTAATCTTGCAGGACTATTGTCTGCTAACTTGTTAAAATCAGTACCACTTGTGGTTACTCTATATGGATTGAACCATGCGTGTATATCCATGTTTCTTTTGTGAGCTTCTTCAATCGCAAATTTTAAAGGATCATATCCTGGATCTTTTCCAGCAGTCCCAGTAAGAACATCAGACCATGGATTTATAGATGATTTATATAATGCATCTGCTTTAGGTCTTACCTGTAAAATAACAGTGTTGATTCCTGTTTCTTTTAACTCATCTAACATGTTAATCAGTTCTTGTTTTTGCATTTGAGGATTGTTTTTGCTAGTACTACTTGGCCAATCTAAGTTATAAACAGTTGATATCCATGCTGCACTCATCTCGTCTGTTTGTGCATTTGAATTAAATCCTGTTAACATAAATAAACTGAATCCAAGCAAAAAAGAAATAAAGTATTTTTTCATTATCTATATATCTCCCTAATTTTTCATTCACTAATAAAATATAACATATAATGTCATTTTTTGCAAAAAAAAACAGAATTTCAATTAATTGAAATTCTGTTTTATATTCCTAGTTTATCTTCCTATAGAGTAATACTCTATACCTTTTTCTTTCATATCATTTACTGCATAGCAATTACGACCATCAAATACAATAGGTTTTTTCATAAGTTTTTTATAATTTTCTATATTATATTTTAAAACTTGATCCCACTCAGTCATTATAAAGCACATATCTGCACCTTTAATAGCTTCATCTATACTTTCTGTATAAAGTATACTATCTCCAAAAATAACTTTTGCATTTTCAATTCCAACAGGATCATATGCTATAATTTTTGCACCTCTTTCTATTAGATATGTTATATTTGGTATAGATGGAGCAGCTCTCATATCATCAGTTCCAGGTTTAAAAGTCAATCCTAGAATACCAATCTTTAATCCTTCAAATGTGTCTACTATATTTCTAGCTTTTTTCAAAAGTTTTAATTTTTGACTTTCATTTATCTCTATAGCTGCTTTTATTGTTTTAAGCTCATAATCATGATGATTAGCCAGCCAATGTAGTGCCTTTGTGTCTTTTGGGAAACAAGATCCTCCATACCCTATTCCGGCTTTTAAAAATTTATCACCTATCCTACTATCAAAACTCATACCTTTAGCTACATCTTCAATATTAGCTCCTACTATTTCACATAAATTAGCTATATCATTCATAAATGATATCTTTAAAGCTAAAAAATCATTAGATGCATACTTTATCATTTCCGCACTTCTTCTATTGGTAGCTACTATAGGTTGTTTAAATTTCTTATAAATAGTTATTAACCTATCTTTAGCCCATTCACTTTCTACTCCAATTACTATTCTAGAAGCATTTAAGGTGTCTTTTACAGCAGTTCCTTGCGCTAAGAATTCCGGATTAGAAGCTACTTCTATTTTAACATCATTAGCTAAGTTTTTTCTCATATATAATTCTATTTCTTCATTTGTTCCAATTGGTACAGTAGATTTAATTACTACTAAAGTATCTTTTTCAACCGTCTGAGCTATTTGCTTAGCTACTTGCTTTACAAAATCTAGATTAGCAGATCCATCACTTCTTTCTGGAGTTCCTACAGCTATCATAACTATATCTGAACCCCTATATGCACTCTTATAGTCAGTGGTATAATCAATATTTCCAATCTCATAATTTTTTTTCATCAATTCTTCTAACTCATTTTCATATATAGGAGATATTCCTTGCTTCATTTTGCTAACTTTATCTTCATCTATATCTACACAGATTGTTTTCCATCCTACTTCCGCTAGACAAACGCCTGTTACTAATCCCACATATCCTGTTCCAGCTATTGCAATTTTCATTTTTTAACCTCCCTTATAAATGTTTAAATTTATTATATATAAATTTATCTATTATTTTCACAAGTAATTCACAATGATCCAGATATTTATCTATATCTGATGGTCTAAATTGTTCTATTTTTTTCAAACTTTCAAAAAAAGTTTTTTCATCATTTGCCACCATTATAAGACCCAGTTCTGCAAATTTATTCACAAGTTCAAATTGATGATTATCTACATGTTCTTCAAAATCTACATCTCTTGGAATAACAATTATTTTTTTTTTCTTTTTTAAATTTTCAATTATATTTCCAGAGCCCCCGTGAGAAATTACAAATTCACTTTTATCTATTAATGTTTCTATTGTTTGTTTATCAATGAATTTTTCATAATTATAATTTTTAGGTTTATATGTACAGTACCCAATCTGTGCATATACCTCTGAAGATATATATCCTTTATCTATTGCTTTATCTATATATAATAAAAGTCTATCAAAATTAAATTTTTGAGTACCTACTGTAACATAAATCAATATATTGTTCCTCCATATTTAACTTTATTTTCATTGTTATATTCTCTTTCTAACTCTTTCCATTGAACTATGAATTCATCTGCTATTTTTATAACTAATTTTCCAGAAAGAGTGGGACTATTAACTTTTGCAAAACTTTCAATAAATATAACTTTAGAACCTAATATTTTACCTATATAGCATACTGGTACTGTAATTAAGGCTCCCGTTGATATTATTAAATCAGGCCTCTCTTTAAATAAGATTTTAAAAATACTAAGTGATAGTCTAATAAATTTTTTTTTAAAATTTTTTTCTTTTCTATTTATAACATTAAACATAAATTTTTTTTCATTTTTTAATTCCTGCTGAGAAAAATTTGTTTTTTCTGTTATAAAAAATTTTTCAAATTCATTATACTTTTCGCTCAAAATTAATAGTTGATTAAAATGTCCTCCAGATGAACTTGTAAAACATATTTTTAACTTTTCCATCATTATTTACCTTACCTTATTAAATTTTCAAAAATTACTTTCAATTTTGCTTCCACTTTTAAAGTTTCATACTCTTGAGATGTTCTCATAGCATTTTTACTTAATCTTATCTCTTTCTCCTTTCCTATTTTTAAGCAATTTGATATCTGAGTATATAAGTCCATGTGATCTCCACATTTAAATAAATATCCATTTTCTCCATGATTTATATATTCTTTTAAAGGATTTATATCGCTTCCTATAACTGGAACGCCACATGCCATAGCCTCTATAGCTACTAACCCTAAACTTTCCCTATAAGTTGGGAAGCAAAAAATCTTCATTTCATTGTATAAATTATTTAGCTCATTTTGAGAAACTAATGGTTTTCTCTCTATAATATCTTCTAATTTATATTCTTTTATTTTTAAATTTAGTTTTTCACTATCTTTTCCATTTCCAACTATAATAACATTTTTATTATTTATTTCATTATTTTCTTTAAGTAGTTTAATACAATCCAAGAAAACTTCCCAACCTTTTTCCACTTCAATTCTGCCCACATATCCGATGTACTGTTTATTTTTTTTAATTTTTTTATTATAAA
>NZ_LBBT01000105.1 GCF_001006285.1 Paraclostridium benzoelyticum | reverse complement strand
TATATGAACAATTATTCATATATTTGTATATATAATATTGAGGAGGAAATATAAATGAAATATGACATAGAAGAAATTAAAGACTGTTCTTGTGAAGAGATACATGAAGAACTAATATGTAAAGCTAAGGATCATATGCCTCAAGAAGAAACTTTATATGATTTAGCAGAACTTTTTAAAGTATTTGGAGATACAACAAGAATAAAAATTTTATACGCTTTATTTTCAAGTGAAATGTGCGTATGTGATATAGCAGATTTATTAGGAATGACACATTCTGCGATATCACATCAATTAAGAGTTTTAAAACAAGCAAGACTAGTTAAATTTAGAAAAGAAGGTAAGGTAGTTTACTATTCTCTGGATGATAATCATATAAGTCAGATCTTTAACTGCGGATTATCTCATATTCAAGAGACTTATAATAAATAAATCAATCAATTAAAAAGGAAGGGGATATTATGAGTATAAGTGCTATCATAAAAAGAGAAATAGTACTAGACGGTTTAAATTGTGCGCATTGCGCAGAAGTTATAAATGAAAAAGTAAATAAATTACAAGAAGTAGATTCAGCCAATTTAAACTTTATAAACAAAGTGCTAACAGTAAATATAGATTCTGACTTTGATCAAGAGGAAGTAATAAACAAAATAATAAAAATAATAGATGATACAGAGCCAGGTTTAAATATAAAGGTGAAAGAAAAAAAGACTAAGGATAAAAAGAAAGAATTAGTGTTAAATGGATTAAATTGTGCACATTGTGCAGAGGTAATCTGTGAAAAAGTGGATAAGTTAACGGAGGTAGAAAGTGCTAACCTTAACTTTATCAACAAGGTTTTAACAGTTAATTTAGTTTCTACATCAAATTCAAAGGAAACTATGGATAAGGTAATAGACATTATAAATACAACGGAACCAGGATTAGATATCCAATACAAAGAGAAGAAAGTTACTGCAAGTAAAAAAGAAGCCGCACCAGTAGAAAATGATAAAAAAGATTTAATTAAACTTGTAATTGGAATTTTAGTTTATATATTTGGAATATACGAAATTGCTACAGGTAAAGAGTCGAGTTTTAGCACTGTAGTTTTCGTAGTTGCATACTTAATAGTTGGTTCAGATGTACTATTAAAAGCTATTAAGAACATAGGAAAAGGACAAATTTTTGATGAAAACTTTTTAATGTCGATAGCTACATTAGGGGCATTAGCTATAGGAGAGTCAGCAGAAGCTGTAGGAGTTATGGTGTTTTATAAATTAGGAGAATTCTTACAAGCTAAAGCTGTTGGTAAATCTAGAAAGTCTATAGCTTCTCTTATGGAGATTAGACCAGATTATGCTAACCTAAAAATAGGTTCTGAAATAAAAGAGGTATCGCCTTACGATGTAGAAGTTGGAGATGTTATAATAGTTAAACCAGGTGAAAAAATACCTTTAGATGGTGTTATAGTTGACGGATTTAGTATGGTAGATACATCTGCATTAACTGGAGAATCTTTGCTTAGAGAGGTTGGTAAGGGAGAAGATGTTTTATCTGGGTTTATAAATAAAAATGCAGTTTTAACTATATCTGTTCAAAAAGAGTTTGAAGAGTCTACGGTTTCTAAAATTTTAGACTTAGTAGAAAATGCAAGTGCTAAAAAATCGAAAACAGAAAACTTTATAACTAGATTCTCTAAATATTATACGCCGATAGTTGTTATATCAGCTCTTTTAATTGCTATAGTTCCACCCGTTATTATACCGGGAGCATCATTTAACGATTGGTTCTATAGAGGGCTTATATTCTTGGTTGTCTCTTGCCCTTGTGCACTTGTTTTATCTATACCATTAAGTTTCTTCAGTGGAATTGGATACGCATCAAAACAAGGAATACTTATAAAAGGAAGCAGCTATTTAGAAGCTTTAAGAAATGTAGATACAGTTGTGTTTGATAAAACAGGAACTCTTACAAAAGGTGTATTTGATGTAACTTATATAAAACCTGCAGGTATAAGTGAAGATGAATTGCTAAAATATGCAGCTATTGCAGAAGTAAATTCAAATCATCCTATAGCAAAATCTATAGTCAAACATTATAAAGAAAATGTAGATTTAGATAAAGTAAATAACTATGAAGAAATAGCTGCACATGGGATTAAAGTAGATTATGAAGGAGAGCATATATTAGCTGGAAATGAAAAATTAATGTTAAGTGAAAATATATTCTTTTCAAAAGCTAAGGAAGTAGGTACAATTGTATATATAGCTGTTAATAAAAGATATAGAGGATATATAGTAATATCTGATACAGTTAAGGATGATTCTAAAGCTTGTATACAAGGACTTAAAAATATAGGAATTAAAGAAACTGTTATGTTAACAGGGGATAATCAGGCAGTAGCTAATGATATATCTGGAAAATTAGGCTTAGACAAGGTTTATTCGAATTTACTACCAACAGACAAAGTTGATAAGTTAGAAGAATTATATGATGGAAGACAAGAAACTGAAAAAATTGCATTTGTTGGAGATGGTATAAATGATGCTCCTGTTCTTGCTAGAGCAGATGTAGGTATTGCAATGGGAGGATTAGGATCTGATGCAGCAATTGAAGCTGCAGATGTTGTTCTTATGACAGATGAACCTAGCAATATTGTTAAAGCTATCAAAATTGCTAAGAAGACTAATAAAATAGTATGGCAAAATATTGTATTTGCTTTAGGTGTTAAAGTAATAGTGTTAATATTAGGAGCAGGTGGAGTAGCAACTATGTGGGAAGCTATATTTGCAGATGTAGGGGTTGCTTTAATAGCTGTACTAAATGCAATGAGAGTTATGAAATAAATTTAGATAAGAGTGAACAGGCATAAATTTATAAATTTATGCCTGCTGTTTTATTATCTTTAATATTTGGATAGGATAATAGATAGTTTAAAAGGACTGGAGGGGTTAGCTATGGGAAGCAGGGATAATAATGAAATGACAAACGAAATTATTGAAATTTTAAAGGCAAAGTTAGTTAAGGATTATGAAAAGGGATTTACAAAAAGAGATGCACATCCAAAAGGGCTAGGGTTATTAAAAGGAATATTTATTGTAGATGATGATTTAAATAAAGATTTAGAAACAGAAGTTTTTCAATCTGGAAAAAAATATAATTGTTTTATAAGATTCTCTAGTGGTGGAAATAAGGTTAAAAGTGATAAGAGTAAAGATATTAGAGGCATGGCTATTAAATTAATTGGAGTAAGTGGTGATAAATTAATAGATAATGAAAGAATGACTCAGGATTTTGTTATGCTTACTATACCAACTATGCCTATAGGAACACTACCTCTATTCAGAGATTCTATATATTATATGGTTAAAAAAAAGAATCCAATTGCTTTGATGTATAGTTTATATAAATCAGATAAATTAAATATAATTAAAGACCTTATAGAAGGAAGATCAAACCAAACAAGTCCGCTAGATGTAAGCTATTTTAGTACGACTCCATATGCTTATAAAAATAAAATAGTTAAGTTTTGTGTGAAACCAAATTCGAAATATAAAAGTGAATTACCTAAAAGACTTACATACAACTATCTTTCAGAAAATATGCAAAAACATTTAATTGATAATGAAGCTAGTTTTGAATTTTATATCCAAATTCAAACGAATTCGAAGTCTATGCCTATAAATGATTCATCTATTGAATGGGATGAAGAAGAGTCACCTCTTATTAAAATTGGTAAAATAATAATTCCAAGACAATGGTTTATAACAGATACTAGAAGTGAAATGGGAGAAAAGTTATCTTTCTCGCCAGGGCATTGCAGTGTGGACCATAGACCATTAGGAGATATAAACTTAGCTCGTGTAAAAATATACAGAGAACTTAGTGAATTTAGACACAAAAGAAATTATAGAGAATGTATAGAGCCGACGGTAGAAGATTTTAAAAAACTTAAATAAAATTAAAAAAGCCCTGCTTACCTATGGTGTAAGCAGGGCTTTTTATTTATATTACATATTTAAATACACAATAAAAATGAGTTAGGCTTCCTAACATAACGAATATATGGAAAATATCATGAAAACCTAAATATTTAAAATCAAGACATTTAGGTTTAACTCCATATATTATTCCACCTATAGTGTAGAAAACTCCACCAAGAGCTAAATAAAAAACTCCTTGAGGTGATATTGCTTTAGATAAAGGTCCTATTATAAAAATAGATATCCATCCCATTCCTATATATATAGAAGTAGATAGCCATCTAGGGCAATTAAACCAAAGCATTTTAAATAAAACACCAGCAACAGCTATTCCAGATACTACACCAAAAAGCGTGAATCCTTTAGCTCCGTTTAAAGCAATTAAGCAAAATGGAGTGTATGAACCTGCTATTAAAATGAAAATCATAGAGTGATCAAGCTTTCTTAAAAACTTAATTACTTTTTCAGATGAAACTACCAAATGGTATGTTGCAGATGCAGAGTATAAAAGCATCATACTTATACCGAATATTATAACCGCAGTTAAATTTACTACAGTAGGGTTAGTAATTGTTGTTTTTATAACTAATGCTAGTAATCCAACAAATGAAAGTATAGCTCCTGCTAAATGAGTAAAACCACTTACGGGTTCTCTAAGATACGTACCCAATATAATCCCTCCTTAATTAGAATGATACATTATTGTATTCATAATTATGTCCAATATATATCTGTTTAAAATATTTTAACATATTTATTCTGAATTTTATGTTAAATCTGCTGAATATTAAATAAAAAAATAAAAAAGTTTTAAAAAACTGTTGACGTTATTTTAAAATGGTGATAAAGTATTACTTGTCCTTAAGAAACGGACGAAACACAAAAGAGAAAATGAACTTTGAAAATTAAACAGTAGGTTAATTATATAAATTCTTTTTTTTAGAATTAAACACAAACAACCAAGCCAGATATTCAGATAATGATTAGCTGAGCGATGGACAACTTTTTAAATTATATTTGAGAGTTTGATCCTGGCTCAGGATGAACGCTGGCGGCGTGCCTAACACATGCAAGTCGAGCGATCTCTTCGGAGAGAGCGGCGGACGGGTGAGTAACGCGTGGGTAACCTGCCCTGTACACACGGATAACATACCGAAAGGTATACTAATACGGGATAACATATAAAAGTCGCATGGCTTTTGTATCAAAGCTCCGGCGGTACAGGATGGACCCGCGTCTGATTAGCTAG
>NZ_LBBT01000104.1 GCF_001006285.1 Paraclostridium benzoelyticum | reverse complement strand
TAAATTTTATGTCGATAAATAAATTTAAGCATGTAATTAAACATATTTTCAAATAAAAAATCTATGTTGTTAACAATTACAGATAAGCTAAATTTATTACAATAGGGGTAATGTTTATGAAAAAAAATTATTTTTAATTGGAATTATTACTGCTTTTATTATTTTGGGGATTGGGAACTCAAACATAGTTCAAGCAGCAACAAATGCAACAGGTATGTATGTCAATCCTGTAAATGAAAAACCATCAGATATTATGACTAAGGATTGGAGTGCAATCAAAAATCCACCATATACATATTGGGCAGTTCATAATTGGAATTCAGGTGGAGAAGGAGGTGGATATGCTGGTTTCCAACAACAGGCTGATAGACGTACAGCCCATTTTGCAATTTGGGATCCAATATCTATTAGAAAACCAATCGAAGCAGAATATCTTTCTCCAAATTCGTTTGCATCACGTTTTGGTGGTGAAGGTGAAGGGATGAAAGTTGAAACAAGATATAATTGGCAACCAAATAGTTGGTATAAGATGACTATGCGTAATTGGCAAGAAGATGGACACACAAAATTTGGGCAATGGATAAGAGATGAATCTAGCAAACAATGGAAACAAATAGCTATTTTAGATTTCCCAGTAGCAAATATTAACTTTAACTGGGGTACTGGAATGTTTCAAGAGGATTGGGCTGGAAATGGATATCAAGAAAGGGAAGCTAGATTAAAAAATTTTTATAGTAGAAATATTTCGGATGGAGAATGGAACTCTTTAAATAAACAAAGAATAACTAGCCAGTATCCTAATATGAACTGGAATGGTGGGAGTAACTCTGATTACGTTTGGGTTAGTGCAGGGGGTAATGTGAAACCATCTATTAATAGTGGTCAAGTATTTACACTAAACCAGGCAAGCAAGCCGGATATTGGCGTTTTAGATTTTGATATTATAAACGGTAAATATGAAAATGGGAAATTAAATATTTCATGGAAACTAAAGAATGAAAGTACACCTCAATTTAAAGGCAAAATAGAAGTTTATAATAATTCTTATATGGAAGGCAAAGCAATAAAAACTATTGATAATATAAAATCATATAATTATGAAGTAAACGAATATATGTCACTAGATAGTTCAAATGGTCTTTATGCAAAATTAATAATAACAGATTTATTTGATAATATAGTTGTAAAGACAGTTAAGCTTAATAGTGATGATCAACCAGGTGAAGAAAAGGATACTGAAGCACCTACAGCACCTAAAAATGTTAAAGCTATTAATATAAAAGAGACATCAGCTCAAATACAATTTGAGCCATCAACTGACAATGTAGGAGTTTCTAAATACTGGGTTTGGGATGATATTAATAAAAAATATATAGGTTCTTCTTCTACAACAACAGTTGATTTAAATGATTTAATACCTAATACAAACTATTCTTTAATTGTTAGAGCATTTGATACAGCAGGAAACTATTCATTACCATCGTATGTATCATTTAAGACAAAAGAGAAAAGTGAAGAAACAAAGGATACTTGGAATCAAAATATAAACTACTCGATTCCAGGAACAAAAGTAGTTTTTGAAGGAAACACTTATGAAAATAATTGGTGGATTAACGCTGGAGTTAAACCAGATCCAAAAGATCGACAAGGGCAATCTACAGGATGGAAATTAATCTCTGGTCCAGCTTTAAATGATAATAAATGGTATCCAGATGTAATTTATATTGAAGGTGATGAAGTGATTTATAATGGGAAATCATATATTGCAAACTATTGGACAAAAGGTGATAATCCTGAAAACTCACACGGGACAGGAAAACCATGGAGATTAAAATAATAAAT
>NZ_LBBT01000103.1 GCF_001006285.1 Paraclostridium benzoelyticum | reverse complement strand
TTTAGTGGAGAATATAAATTAAATATAAGCTAAATTTCAATATGTAGACATTAAAACTTTATTAGAATATAATAGTAATAAGGTTAAAAGATAAAGGTTAATCAGGAGGTAAAGCGATGTCAGACGATAGAATAATTGATTTCAATGAATTAAAAAATAAAGTAAAAGATTCTGATGTAGATAAGTTTGAACAATATATATATACTCTGTATAACTCAGTAATGAGTGGTAGTATGAGTATGGTCGAGTTTTCTAAAAAAATAATGGAATATATGAATAAAAATAACATATCTCAAGAAAAATTTATAAATATACAAAAGAAATTTATGGAGAGATATGGAATGGATTCTTCTGAAATTGATGAACAATTAAAGAATATTGGTATAGATCCTAAAAATATAGATTTAAGTAATATGGACAATGTCAATTTTGAAGAAATAAAAAAAAGTATAGGGTTTTACGAAAAATATAATTTTAAGATAAAACCAAAAGCTTCTGTAGAAACATATATAAAAAATGATCATAATGATATAAGAATTATACTAGATCAAGAACAAGTTACTTTAATAAGTAAAGGAAAGATAAATCTTGTTGATGCAGAGCTTAATGAACTTTTACTATCATACAAAAACTCACTAGATAAGACTATAAATATAACTATGTGTGAAAACATAACAGAATATGATTATTAAAAAAGAGATAGGAATTATCCTATCTCTTTTTTTAATGTTCAGAAAGACCACTCTCGCTGAATTTTTCATTAAATTTATGATAAATTTTGTTTATAGGTTTTTTTAGAGGTAATGCAATTATAAGAGAAATTACTATATAGAATGTTAGAATAGATAAATCTCTATATAATACAGGAGTATAAACCCCACCTACAGACTCTCTTAACATAGAAATTGCATAAGTAAATGGGAGATATGGATTTACCATTTGGAAAAACTCAGGTGTAACCTCTATTGGGAATGTACCACCTGAACCAGCTACTTGGATAACCAAAAGTATAATTCCCATAGCTTTACCCATATTACCGAATACAGAAAGTAAAGAGTATACAATAGCTGTAAACACTATACTTGTAAACACAGAACCTAATACTAGTAGAACTGGATCTACAGGTTTTACACCAAGAACATAAATATCTCCTAAACTTACTATTAGTGCTTGGATTATTGCAATTGCTACAAATGTAAGTCCTCTACCAAAATAAACTTCATAAGATTTATAATCTCCATGGACTTCAGCAGATAAAAGTGAAGATAGCAAAAGCAATCCAACCCATAGTGATAATACTGTATAGAATGGAGTCATAGCTGATCCATAATTTTCTATAGGATATAACTTATTTTCTTTAACCGTAACAGGTTCTTTTAAGAAATTCTTTTTAGATACTATATCATTTTTAAGCAATTTAACTAAATCATTAAGATTTTCTTCGTCATTTATCTTTTTAACTGCATCAGTAAGTTCATTTACCATACTTTCTACTTTAGGTAATTTTTCTTTAGCGTAGTTGATTCCTTCAAGACCTTTATCTGACAACTTAAGTGTAGTATTTAGTATATCTTCAGCCTGAGGAAGTTTATTTTCAGCTTCTTGAAGTGTTTTTATAACATCATCACTAACTGAATATCCCTTTTCAAATATATCATTTATAGGTCCTGAAACTTTACCATCAAAATTATTATATAATGAAGATGTAATTGACTGTATGTCAGAGCCTATCTTTAAGACATTACCTAAAACATCATCTGCAGGTGTTTGTCCACTTTGAATTTGACTCTTTATCGAACTTAAAGAATTCATACCTTGAGTTAATTTTGAATCTAAATCCTTTAATCTATTTATAGTATCACTTAAAGGATGGTTTTGAGTAAGGTTATTTAATTTAGTTAAAAACTCTAAAACAGAATTATTTATAGTTGCTAAATTATGTAACTTACTTGATAGATTATCTATTAGCATTATAGCATCATCAGAACCATTCTTAATTGCATTGTTAAGTGCATTTGCAGTATCCATAATTGAGTTAGATATATCATTCATTAAACCTATATCATTTTTTATTATAGGAGCAACTTTATTTATACTATCTTGAGAGCTCTTTAAAAACTTTTGAACATCAGCTGACAATCCTTGAGCTTGGTTTATAGTATTTTTTATTAAAGGTAAATCTTTTTGAATATCTTTAACTAAATCAGTAGCTTTAACAACACCATTAGATGCAAGATTTATTGTTTCGTTTAAATCTCCAAATTTACCTTGCACTTCAACTAAAGAATTTTCAACATCGTTTAGTTTTGGAATTTGACCTTCAAGTTCTATTCCTAATTCATTAGATACTTCAAATAAAACTTGACTTACTGTTTCAACTACAGTTTGATTTATTTGTAATTGTATAGTAGATGCTCCTTTATCCGTAATTTTTGGAGCAATAGCATTTATCTTCTCATTTACAGAGTAAATTAATTCACCTTTTTTTACATCAGATGATATCAGAGAAGTTAAATCTTTTGAGAAATTTGCAGGTATTTCAATAGATGCATAATATTTACCATCTTTAACACCCTTTAAAGCGTTGTCTTTATTAACAAATTTCCAACCTAAATCAGAGTTATCTCTTAGGTTTTTTACAAGTTCATCACCGATATTTATTTCTTTGTCCCTTACAGTAGTCCCTTTATCGTTGTTTACGATAGCTACAGATATGTTACTAGTACTACCATATGGATCCCAAGATGCCTTTATATTAAACCATGCATATAAAGAAGGTAAAATACAAAGTGCGATTACAACTATAAGCATAGCATAATTTGTAAATATGTCTTTTAAATCTTTTTTAAATATATTAAGGATGTTTCTCAATATAATATTCACCTCCGAAAGTAAGAATTCTAACAAATTTAAATTATAATGTTTTTAGTTCAAATAGTCAATATTAAAAT
>NZ_LBBT01000102.1 GCF_001006285.1 Paraclostridium benzoelyticum | reverse complement strand
TAATATATATTTATTAAAATTATATATTTTATATTATCCTATTAAAGATACAGCATCAGCACAAACAAAGTAAACCTTGTTTTCTCCTTCATTACCAAGTACTATTACATTACCTATGCTACCAAATACTTCAGCACCTTGTAAGCTTAAAGATCCTGCTGTTAATGTAGCAGTACCAGTTATATTTCCACCTGCTAATTCTTTTAATATACCTTCATTACAACAGCATTCTTCACACTCAGGGTTGCAATCATCTTTTTCACAGTCTTTACCAAGTAAGCATTTAAACTTATGTCTAACAGCTTGGTAGTACGTAATTTCAGAAGTAGTGCATCCTGGGATAAGGCCTGGAAGTGTTTGGAAAGCTACAGCTTTTAGATTACATAATGATGCTAAGTCTACATTAGGAAGTGTAGCAAGTAAGTCTATTAGTACATCAATAACAGGTGCTATTACATCTTCTCCTAAAAGTATTATAACTTCAAGAAGATCTATTAATGGCTGTAATCCAGGAATACCAAGAGCTGTTAAAGCGTCTACAATAGATTGCAATAAACCTATAGGGTCATCTACAGGTAGTGGCACTGGATATAATGCTCTACCACTTATATCTATAGTATCACATTCGCAGCCTGGTAATTTATTTAAAGAACCGTCAAGTATAGCAGATAAGTTATCTATTTTTGCATTAGGCAAAAGACCTAATAATACTAATGGACTTCCAACAACAAAGAAATCTGTAATGAAAGCAAAAGCATTAAAATCTACATTTTCTCTTATACCTTCACAACTTAATAGTTCTAAAGCTTTTTTCATACTAGGCTTACAGCAGCATTCTATATGCTTTTTCTATGGATAATGTTTATTTTGATTACAATAATTTATTTCTTTTTTAGGGTACTCTTTTTTTTCACACTTATTGCAGTTACATTTTTCATATTCGCAACAATTCATATATCTATTATTTTCGCTCAATGGATTGCACTCCTTTATATTGATTAATATATAGAGATTAAGTTTTTCTCTATA
>NZ_LBBT01000101.1 GCF_001006285.1 Paraclostridium benzoelyticum | reverse complement strand
GTGTTTTATCTTTTTTTTCATTCTATATTTCTTTTATTTCTTCTAACTGATAAAATCCTACTCCTTTATAAAACTTTCGTGTATTTGCATAGTATTTATTTGAATTTGAATCTCCTATTGTCTTTACCATAATAATTTCATATTCTACAAGTTAATATAATATCATTTGATTCTCCAAATAGCTTTGATTTTATATACTCTAAATACAGCTTAATACTCACTACCACTAAAAACTATAATCACTAACCTTACACAGTTTATTAATGTAGTTTACATAATTTAATTA
>NZ_LBBT01000100.1 GCF_001006285.1 Paraclostridium benzoelyticum | reverse complement strand
AAATAGAAAAACATACTTAAATATTTAAGTATGTTTTTCTATTTATCAAGCCTTGCATGAACAACCATCCGAGCATTATCAAACTCATAACTACACGTAGATAGAGTTAAGATCTTATCTTCTGAATCAACATTTACTAAAGATTTAAATAAAGAATCTTTTTTTATTTTATTAAAAAAATTATTAAAATCTTCCTTAGAATCAAATGAAGTTTTATTGTAAATATTGCTAGAATCAGTTACATAAGCAGAGAAAATTGTATAGTTTAAAATATTACCATTAGATTCAGATATAGAGATAGTCTTATGCTTTGTAAAAAACTTTTCATCTTTAAATTTTTTTAGTTGGCCAAACATCGTTCCATTTCTCATACTATGCCCATAAAGCACGGTATTAGAATCATTAAACTTGTCGTTTTGAAAATCTAAGAATATAGATCCTGACTCTAGATAATTTTTATCCATATCTTTGTTTAAATAGAACTCATTATTACTTGATTGAACTATTGGATAGTGAATATTTGTACCACCTACATCTAACCATCCTCTATAGTCTTTATTTATATATGACAAATCTACTGAATTATTATTATTTTGTTGTGATTCTTTAATTTTGTAAAGTTTATAATATGCTTTATCAGCTTTACTATACTGCATAAATTTACTTATTATTTTATAAGAACTAAATAACAATATAATTAAAAGTATTAAGTTTACTAACCATCGTATCTTTTTCATTTTTAAATTATCCTTATACATTAAGTTTATATATTTTGAAATCTATATCTTTTTTATATTATATACGGCTTTATTTCCAACAATATCATATATAGTTAAGTATAAAGGCAAATTACTTATTTTTACAACAACAATACCTTTATCTTTATCTATTGATTGGATGTTTAAAGCTTTTTCATTAGAATCTTTTAAATAAATCTTATTAAAATCTATTCCACTACTAGAATCCTTTAAGCTAAAAATAATTTTATCACTATCATATGTGTAGTTTATAATATTTGGGGATTCTGTATCTATACAATTAATTTTAAATTCCTTAATTAAAGTAGAGTGTTGTTTAAAGTTTACAAATACCTTATAATACCCATTTTTAGTGATTTTAAATCTATAAGTATACTGATCTACATAGCTACCCAAGATTTTTTCAGAATTACCAAGTTTAATATACAAATCATTTACTAGAGACTTATCCTTTACTTGAATATCTACTAAAACTGGAGTATTTGTAATTTTAGATGTATCACTTATTGATATATTTATAGTATCTAATAAATTAGATTTAGAAGATACATTATCTACATTTAAAAAATCATATTTGTTGATTTTATAAATACCTAGAACAGAAGTAGATACCACTATTGAGGTAGTTAGTGAAACTGCCATAGTTTTCGACATACCTTGTTTATGGTTAATTTTGAATTTAAAACTTTTACCTATATTAAAATGAGACTTATATAATACATTTCCCAAAATATTTTTTGAGGAATTTAAATTCAGTAAGTTTTCATTAGATGTCTTTTTAAAGAATGAAAATAGCATAAATCCATAAATTTTTCTATTATCTTTTCTTTCTTCAGAATATAATTTATATAAATTTTTCTTTGCATTACTTAGTCTACTTTTTACAGTACCTTCAGAAATGTTTAAAACATATGAAATCTCAGAAATTTTTAAATCATCGAAGTATTTTAAAATCAAGATTGTTGAATGTATAGATGAAAGCTTATTAATTAAATTCATCAATTCGCAATTACTTTCTTTTAGAATATATGATTCAATAGGGTCAACACCCTTTGAATTATCACTTAGCGTAGGTAAAACACACTTCGAATAAACCTCTCCAATTTTTTTTACCTTGGAAAGCTCTTTAATGCAATAGTTGTATGTAATTTTATTTATCCATGCTATAAATAGTTTAGGAGATTCTAACTTATCAAGTGACTTTAGAACAATCAAAAATACTTCTTGTACGGCATCTTCTGCCATAGACTTATCTTTTAAAATACTTAAAGATAGGAAATAAACCTTTTGATAAGTTAAAGAATATAAATCTGAAAAAGCTTGAGAGTCTCCATTTTTACATTTAGATACAAGTTTACTTATTTTTAAATACTTTAAGCTACTCAATTATCAAATGTCCTCCTAATATTAATTTAAAATCTAATTAATATTAAACATAATACCATAATTGTAGACATGAAAGTAAAATTTTAGATAAAATATTTAATGAGTACAAATTTAGATATTAAAAGAGATCTGACTTGGATTTTATAAGATATATCAAGATTTTAACAAAAAATAATAAAAGGTTATGAAAAGTTTAAAAAGTTCACAAC
>NZ_LBBT01000099.1 GCF_001006285.1 Paraclostridium benzoelyticum | reverse complement strand
GCACATTCATTTATTTTTTACTCTAGATAACGTTTCTCTTTATTTTCCAAGTATTTTTCTTATTGATTTATTTTTAATTTCATTATATAATCTTTAAAAATGCATAATTTAATTCAAGAAATTTCTTTTTCAAGAATTCAATAAATTATTTTTATATTAGGAGGGATTTATTTGAGTATTTTAAATGATATAGTTTTATCATTAAATGACTTTTTATGGTCTTATGTTTTAATTGCTTTACTATTAGTTTTAGGAGTTTATTTTACTTTAAAAAGTAATTTTGTACAATTTAGATACTTTAAAGAAATGATTAAACTTTTAGGTGCATCTAGTACTAATAAGAAAAAAGGACAAGTATCTTCTTTTCAAGCCTTTTGTATAAGTACAGCATCAAGAGTTGGTACTGGTAATATAGCAGGTATTGCTATAGCTATTACTTTAGGTGGCCCTGGATCTGTATTTTGGATGTGGCTTGTAGCTTTAATAGGCGCAGCTTCTAGTTTTGTTGAGTCTACTCTTGCACAAATATATAAAGTCAAAGATAGAGATGGTTTTAGAGGTGGTCCTGCATATTATATAGAAAAAGGACTCAACAACAAGTTTATGAGTGTTGTTTTCTCTATACTTATAACAGTGAGTTTCGGATTTGTATTTAATGCAATACAGTCAAATACTGTTGCTCAAGCTTTCCAATCAGCTTTTGGTATTGATAAAGCTATTATCGGTATACTACTTGCGATTTTAACAACAGTTGTAATATTCGGTGGAGTTCATAGAGTTGCAAAGATTTCAGAAGTTATAGTTCCTATATTTGCAGTTGCATATATATTGGTAGCAATAGTTGTTATTTTATTAAATATACAAAAGATACCTGAAATATTTACACTTATAATGGAAAATGCATTTGGATTTAAAGCTATAGCAGGTGGTGGTTTAGGTGCTACTATGCTTATGGGTATAAAAAGAGGTTTATTCTCTAATGAAGCTGGTATGGGTAGTGCCCCTAATGCAGCAGCTACTGCAACCACTTCACACCCGGTTAGCCAAGGTCTAATACAAGCACTTGGTGTTTTCACTGATACTATAGTTATATGTAGCTGTACTGCTTTTATAATATTAACTTGTGGTGATTATGCAACATCTAATTTATCAGGTATACAATTAACTCAATATGCACTATCTTCACAAATAGGATCTATAGGAAATTATTTTATAGCAGTTTGTATATTCTTATTCGCATTTAGTTCAATAGTTGGTAATTACTACTATGGACAATCTAATATAGAATTTATAAGTGGTAGTAAAGGTTTATTATCTACTTATAGAATAGCTGTTGTAGGTATGGTTATATTTGGATCTTTAACTGCAGTAGATATAGTTTGGAACTTAGGAGACTTATTTATGGCATTTATGGCCATTATAAACCTATTTGCAATAGCTAAACTTAGCAAATTCGCATTTTTAGCACTTAAAGATTATACTAATCAAAAAAAATCTGGTATAAAAGAGCCTATATTTAAAGCTTCATCGATAGATGGATTAGTAGGTTGTGAATGTTGGAAAGCCGAAGATAATAAATAGTAAAAGAATATTAAAAAGTGGATATCATACTGTACTGCGCCCCAATTGTTGGACTAAAAATCTAATGATTGGGGTGTTTTTATATGACTAAATACGATTTTAGTTTTAAACTAAAAGTTGTTAAATCTTATTTAAATGGAGAAGGCGGATTTCTTTCACTATCAAAAAAATATGGAATTCATAATAATAGCCAAATTCAAAAATGGGTAAATGCCTATAACATATTAGGTGAAGATGGGCTAAAAAGAAAAAAAGTTAACAAGAGAACAAGAGTTAGAATATGAAAATACACTGTTAAAAGCGGAGCTTGCATTTTTAAAAAAGCTGCGTGCTTCAGGAATGAATGTTCCCGAAAGGTTAAAAACCGATACGAATCAAAAGTAATTTATGATCTTCGCAAGGAGTTTAAACTATCCACTCTTCTTGAAGCTACTAAATTTCCTAAATCAACATATATGTATTGGCAAAAGAGATTTGATAGTGAAAATCCAGATGAAAATATTGAAGAAAAGATTAAATTAGTTTTTCAAGAACATAATGGAAGATATGGCTATCGCCGAATTACAGCTACATTAAAAGATATGGGCATAGTTATTAATCAAAAGAAAGTTAGACGTATTATGAAAAAATTAGACCTTAAATGCATTGCATTTTCTCATAAATCACGTAAATATAATTCATATAAAGGTACAATTGGAAAAATAGAAAATAATAAAATAAATAGAAGATTTAAAACATCAATTCCTCATCAGAAGATAACAACAGATACATCGGAATTTAAAATATATACTACAGATGAAAATGGTAAATTAATTATAAAAAAGGCTTATCTTGATCCATTTTTAGATATGTTTAATGGAGAAATTTTATCATTCAGTATATCAAATAAACCTAATTTTAAGGCTATCAATGATGCATTAAATAAATCTATCGATGTTACAAAAGATTGCCCTTATAGAAGAACTTTTCACTCGGATCAAGGTTGGGCATATCAAATGAATTTGTATAGAAAAACACTTAAGAATAATAAAATATTCCAAAGTATGTCTAGAAAAGGTACGTGTCTTGATAATTCTCCTATGGAAAATTTCTTTGGAGTAATGAAACAGGAAATGTACTATGGAAAAATATATAAAAGTTTTAATGAATTAGAGATAGCTATAACAGATTATATTTACTACTATAATAACAATAGAATTAAAGAAAATTTAAATTGGCGTAGCCCTGTTAAATATAGAATTGACTATGAATCTAAAATTGCATAAAACAAAAAATACAGGAATGAATTTTCATTCCTGTATAAAGTCCAACTTTTGGGTCTCAGTACAATACTGATATCCACTTTTTTAAGCTTCTTTTACTATACCTTTTCTATAAGCCAACAGTAATAATTTTAAATCATTTATACGCTCAACTATTTCTTTTCCTACATCTGTATCTCTTATATATTTTCTTTTTTTATTTCTTTCAACAATAGATGTAATTGATAATATATCACTTTCTTCAAATATAACTTGCTCTGTATTAGTAAAATGTTGATGTGATACAAGTTGTAAGCTATATGAGTTATATATCAAAGTGTAGCCAGCTATACCAGTTTTTTGTTGATAAGCTCGTGAGAACCCACCATCAATAGCTATTAATTTACCATTGGCTTTAATAGGACTTTCTCCTTTTTTACTCTCAACAGGAACATGTCCATTTATAATATGTGAATCTTCACTATCAAGGCCAAACTCTCTAAATATCATATTACACATATTTTCAGTATCTCTTAGTTTAAAGTATGAGTTTTTATTTTCCCTATGTGTCTCTTTTTCAGATATAAAGTATCTTTCAAAGGTAGCCATATCGTCCTTTCCAAACAACGGAGAAGCCTCACCAGTCCATAAGTACCACATTATATCCATACCATACTCTTTCTGCTTATTTCCTTCTCTGTAGAAGTATCCTTCTCTAGCTAATGAATCAAACTTATCCATTAACTCTTTACCTCCATAATCATTCCCCTCTATTGTAAATGTTTTAAACGAACCATCTTCTTTTAAAGGAATACATCCATGGAATAATAAATTGGAGTTACATTTTAAATATATACTTCCTTTAGAGAATAAAAAAGAGGTATGTTTTTGAAGTTTTTCACTATTTACAAAAGATGACTTTAACTTCTCGATAACAACTTCTTCTTCTTTAGTTAATTTATAAGGATTTTTAGGGTCTACTGTAGGAAAGTTATTATCTTTTATTTTATAACTTTTCCCTTTTATATTTATAGTTCCGTTTTCATAGTTGATTTTATCTAATAAACATCTATGTCCCATTTTAAATTCTGGTCTTCTCTTTACAACCTCGTTTTCTAATTTAAACTGTATAATAGATATAGCTTTGTGCATCTTAGCTATTAATGATATTTCACTTGTATTATATTCACCTTCTGATATTTTAGGTAAAAAGCATTCACAAGGATCATCTTTATATACATTTAAAGCAAATGTAGCTAAAGGCAATATATTTATCCCATATATATCTTCAATTATGTCTAAGTTAGCATATCTAGCTGAAATTCTAAGAGCATTAGCTATACAAACTTTTTGACCTGCCGCAGCTCCCATCCATAAGATATCATGATTTCCCCATTGAATATCAACACTATGATAATCCATCAAAGTATCAATTATAGCATCAGGTCTAGGTCCTCTATCATATATATCACCTATTATATGTAATCTATCTACAACTAATCTTTGGATCAACTTAGATATTGCTATTATAAATTCTTTAGATCTATCTATATCAATTATCGTATTTATAATTTGTTGATAATACTTTTTCTTATGATCTATATTACAATCTGTATTTAGTAATTCTTCTATTATATATGCGAAATCTTTAGGAAGATACTTTCTTACCTTATCTTTAGTGTATTTAGTTGATGCATATCTACATAGTTCAACTATTCTATGAAGCGTAACTCTATACCAGTCATTTATGTTTTTTTCTTCTTTTAATACTATCTCCAGTTTTTGTTCTGGATAATATACTAGTGTAGCCAATGCCTTTTTTTCGCTCTCCATAAGGGAATCTCCAAAAAGTTCTTCTATTTTTCTCTTAACTACTCCCGATCCATTTCTTAACACATGCACGAAAGGCTCACTTTCTCCATGAATATCTGATAAAAAGTGTTCAGTTCCCTTAGGCAAATTCAAAATCGATTCTAAATTAATTATTTCTGTTGAAGCTTGAGAAATCGTAGGATATTGTTTAGAAAGCAGATTTAAATATCTTATATTTTCTCTGCATACTTTTTCTGATATTTCTAAACTCATTTTATTCCCCCCTATATTTTATATTACATACTAATTATACCATAAGTACTATTTTAACATATAATACTAATAGTTTTTGCTTTTTTAATTAATGAAATATGTAATTATGTCATCATATATATACTAAATCAGTTATATAAAATTTAACTTAAGTAATCCAAATGTTAAAAAGGTAAGATGAAATCATCTTACCTTTTTAACATTTGAACATATTTTATTTTCACTTGACTTACTATATCTCTAACTTCTTTTATATTGAACATCAAACTTAATATCAAATATACTATAGCCCCTACAGAACTACTTACAACTAGTCCTATTAGTACTAATTTTTTAGTTTCATGTGTATAATTTCCACCTAAAAACATAATTAATGTGTATAGTTCTTTACATATAATACCCATTATTATAGAGGCTACAATAGACTTTAATCCTGTGATTAAGCTACTTTTAATTCCTAATTTACCTACTTTTCGTCTTAAAGATATTATAAGAAGTAAAGCCCCTACTGTGGTTGCAATAGAAGTAGATAAAGCTAGGCCTCCTATTCCCATAACTCTTACTAATAATATAGAGAAAACTATATCAACAGCAACTGCTACCATAGCATTTTTCACAGGTGTCTTTGTGTCCTGTAAAGAATAAAATCCTCTAGAAACTATATCTCTTATTCCAAAGGAAACCATACCCAAAGAATAGCAAAGTAGTGCAGTAGATGTAAGTTGAGTATCTCTACTAGTAAATGATCCACCTTCAAATAATAGCTGAACTATAGGTTTTGAAAATATAATCATCCCTACCATAATAGGAATCATAACTATCATTACTATATCTATACATCTTCCTAAACTACTTTTAAAAGCTTTCATATTTTTTTGACTTGCAAATTTAGAAAGTACAGGGTACATTATTGTAGATATAGATATAACCAGTACACCTACAGCAAATATATTTAACTTATTTGCATAATTTAATGCTGTTATACTACCTGTATCTAAGAAAGATGCTAAGGTTCTGTTTATAACACTATTTATTTGATCTACATACGAGCCTAAAAAAACAGGTAAAATTAAGTAAATTATATTTTTAACATTTTCATCTTTAACATCAACTATTAGGCTATGCTTATATCCACATTTTTTTAAAAATGGTATTTGAAAAATAAGCTGTGCTATATATGCAAATAAAGTTATCCATACCATTATATATGAATTGGTCATACCTCCAACTATGATGGCTAGTATGCATATTACATTAAAAGGTATTGATAATACTCCCGATATATAAAATCTTCCATTTGCTAGTAAATAAGAGGATACCAATCCATTTGCCGCTATAAATACAATAGATGGCATTAATATTTTTGAATACTCTACTGTTATTCTTAGTTCCTCTCCTTTAAATCCCATAGCAAATAATTTTACTATATATGGAGTAAATACACTTCCTAAAAATACAGTTGCTAAACCCAAAATTACAACTATATTTAAAACATTACTTGTAAACTTATTTACACCTTCTTGCCCTTGTTCTTCTTTTATTTTAAAAAACATAGGTATATAAGTAGTTCCTAATGATGAACTTATTCCTGTGAATAACACAACAGGTATGTTAAGAGCTGTTATATAAGCATCTGTTATAATACTCGCGCCAAAATTTTTAGCTAATATTATATCTCTGAAAAATCCTGTAACCTTAGATATTAGCGTTATAATCATCAAAATAACTGCTGATTTTTTAGTTTTTGACATATGTAAATTTCCTTCTTCCTTTTTCTTAACTATATAATAGAGGATACACTCGCCCCTATTAATTATATGTTTTTACTAACTTTACTCCCACAGCATACACAAAAATTTGCATTCTCACTTATTTTACTTGAGCAAAATTCACAAGTTTCAAATTCAATTTCCTCTTTTATTTTTTTACCGCATTGACTACAAAACTTACTTTCGTCATTTAAAATATTTCCGCACTCACACTTAGTGGTATTTTTTAATTGAATTTTTTCAAGTTTTAAATTAGATTCATATATAATTTTATCAATCTCAATCATATTATCAAATAAACTAATAAGTTCTTCATGAATTATATTTTCTTTTCTAATCATTTCATAAAGCTTCATGCCTGCATCAACAAAAATTTTAGTTTTATCTTTTTTAGCTTTTTCTATCTCTATATTTAATTTATTTTTTTCCTTTATACTTTCTAGTGATAATTTCTGGTTATTTATATTAAATCTTATACTATTCATATCTTTCTCCTATTCCTTATTCAACTTATATCCAATGTTTATCAATATATAACTATATATAAACGATATAATCAGACCAACAATAGCACTTGACCCTATATATGAATACATGTCATAATTTTGCGATTCTAACAAAGACAAACTTCCACTAGTGTCTATCTTACTTAAAAATATAGAACTCGCTATAACCACAGAATATACCAGGCTAAAATATTTTATATATTTTTTATTATTGACTCTATTTTTTATATCGTACCCAGATACAACTAATATAACTATATTTAAAAGCATAATTGCATATATCAATAATACCATACTATTATTTAAGTATAAATTTATATCTCCCATATTAAATATAGATATAATAGAATTTCCTAATCCTACTGGAATTAAGTTAATAAAATGTAATATATATAAAGCAAGTTGGGGATATGCTATTAACCCGCTTAATCCACGCCCACTTAAAAATATTTTATTGAAAAACATTCCTAAAACCATTAATGATAGAATTAGGAAATATGTAAACCCTATCGTCTTTAAAACCCTATTAAAAATGTTAATTTCTATTTTTTTATCTTTAGTTTTAAAATATAAAGCTACGTATGCAGGAAGAAAAGATATTGCTATACCGTTTAAAACACTTCTAAAAAAGCTATATTTAACAACTATGGACATCGTGTAATACTCTCCCATAGATAAGTTAATAAACTGCTTACCTAGTATAGATATAATACCTAAAGTCAATCCATAAATAAAGCTTAATACAAAAGCTTCTTTAATAATGTTTTTCCCATTTAAAAATTCTTTTTTTATAAAAAACAAACTTGAAACTAAAATCGTTATAAATGGTATTATTAAAACAATTACAAAACTCATGCTTATCCCCATATTCCCCAGTCCTATAACAGATGAGGAGACAATCTTTAAAGGAACTAAATTTAACCCTAACATAATACTAGATACATTTAAAAATTTATTCACTTCTAATCCTGCAAAGTTTATGAAAAACTTTATCCATATAGATATTATAAATAGTATACAAATTGAAAATAATGGAGCTAAAATCCTTCTTTTAATTTCAAAGTTGTTTGTCCACATTTTTAATTTTTCTTTTTTATGTAAATCTCCATCTAATAAATTATATATATTTAAATGTTTTTCACTTTCACTTGCTAATATTAATTCATTCCCACATTCTTCACAATATAAACTTAAGTTATTATAAACTTTACCACATTCACTGCATACTTTTTCATAATTTAGGTTAATTGAATCAATTTCCATATTAGATAAATCATATCCATCTGTTTCACAATAATTTCTATGATTTGAAAAAGTTAAGTCATTATTCTTATTATTCATACTTTTCCTCCATATTTTAAATAGCCTTAAGACTATCTTAAGGCTATTAATCATAGCTATATTATATCAAAAGGATTTAAATTTATATCACTTTTTATAACATCTATATCAAATTCATTTTTTATATAATCAAACATTATATCTGAAAATACTTTTTCAGTATCAAAATGACCACAGTCAATCACTTTCATTCCCATATCAAGTGTATCTTGAGCATCATGATATTTCATATCTCCAGTTATTAAAACATCACAACCTGATTTATACGCCTTTTTTACCATATCAGCACCTGAGCCTGTAACTATAGCAACTTTAGATACAACGCTATCTAATTCTCCAACTACTCTTAAGTGTTTTATATCTAATTTTTCTTTAAGTATCATTCCTAAATCTTTAAATGTCATTTTAGACTTAAGTTTTCCGTATCTTCCAAGTCCTATAGCTTCACCTTTATTTTCTAACTTATACAAATCATATGCAACTTCTTCATATGGATGCGATTTAATCATGGAACTTATAACTTTATCTAATATTTTTTGAGGGACTATCGTTTCCACCTTAACTTCATGAACACTTTCTAGTGCATTAGTCTCTCCAATATAAGGGTTAGCTCCATCACAAGGCTTAAATCTTCCCTCACCTTCAGTAGTAAATGAGCAATCTTTATAGTTTCCTAAGTGTCCAGCCCCAGAATTTCCTAAAGCTATTCTTACATCATCTATATGTGTCTTTGGTACATAAACTGCTAGTTTATATAGATTTTCGCTGCTAGTTTTATCTAAAATTTTCACACTTTCAAGTTCTAACATTTCTACAAAATAATCATTCAATCCATCAAAAGCTATATCAAAATTAGTATGCATAGAATATATTGATATATTACTTTTTATTAATTTATGTATTAATTTCCCTTTTAAATCTAAAGTAGTAACCTTTTTCAATTTTGAAAAAATAAAAGGATGATGAGTTATTATCAAGTCTATATCTTTATTTATAGCTTCATCTACAACTTTTTCATTAGCTTCTAAACAAACCATTATTTTTTTAACTTCACGTTCAGAGTCTCCTACTATAAGTCCCACATTATCCCAATCATACGCTAAATTAAGAGGATATTTTTGTTCTATTTTTTTTATAAAACTTTTAAGTTTCATTTACAACATCTCCTTAAGCTTTTCTATAACTTCAATAGTCTTATTTCTCTTATTTTCTATAGCTTCTCCACTTTTACCTTCCAATTTTTTTATTATATTTTCATATGCAGATATTTTTTTATTTAAAAATTCAGTTAAAAGTTCGTCCTTTTTTTCTATAAGCTTACTTGATACTTCATAATATATTTCGTCTGTAACTTCTGTTTTTCTTCCAGTATATTTAGCTACTATTATCTCATATATTCTAAAGTCTTCTTTTACTAAAACTTCATCTATAACTTCAAATCCGTTATTATAAAGATATTTTCTAAGTTCAGCTTGTGCTTGCATTGGTTGTAATATAAGTTTTTCAGCATTTTGAGCAACACTTTTTTTCGCTTCTATCAGTTCTCCTATAAGTATACCACCCATACCTGCTATTATAATTTCATCCACTTCATTATCATTTAAAACTTCTATTCCTGACCCTAGTCTTAAATCAACTTTGTCATCTAATTTATTATGTCTAACTTCTTTTCTTGCATTTTCTAAAGGCCCTTTATTCACATCTGCTAATATAGCAAAGTCTATCTTTTTTTTATTTAGAAGATAAACTGGTATATATCCATGATCCGTCCCAATATCTGCAATTTTTTTACCTTCATCTACAATGCTTGCTATTTTTAATAATCTATCTGTTAACTTCAATTTTTGTCGTCCTTTCATATATCTTTTGTATACATAAAAATTCGCCTATCATAGACGAATTTTTTATTAATCTAAGTAATCTCTAAGTTTTTTAGATCTACTTGGATGTCTTAATTTTCTTAAAGCTTTAGCTTCTATTTGTCTTATTCTTTCTCTTGTTACATCAAACTCTTTACCTACTTCTTCAAGAGTTCTAGCACGTCCATCTTCTAATCCAAATCTTAATTTTAAAACTTTTTGCTCTCTTTCATTTAACGAACCTAAAACTTCTTCTATTTGCTCTTTTAATAAAGAATATGCTGCAGCTTCTGCTGGAGCTGGAGCATCGTCATCTGGTATAAAGTCTCCTAAATGACTATCCTCTTCTTCACCTATAGGAGTTTCTAAAGATACTGGATCTTGAGCAATTTTCATAATTTCTCTAACCTTATCTTCTGTCATATCCATTTCTTTTGCAATTTCTTCAGGTTTTGGATCTCTACCTAATTCCTGTAATAATTGTCTAGAAACTCTTATTAATTTATTTATAGTTTCAACCATATGAACAGGTATTCTTATAGTTCTAGCTTGGTCTGCTATTGCACGAGTTATAGCTTGTCTTATCCACCATGTAGCATAAGTACTAAATTTAAATCCTTTTGTATAGTCAAACTTTTCAACAGCTTTTATAAGACCTAAATTTCCTTCTTGTATTAGATCTAAAAATAACATTCCTCTTCCCACATATCTCTTTGCTATACTTACAACAAGCCTTAAGTTTGCTTCAACTAATCTTTGTTTAGCTATTTCATCACCTTCATGCATTCTCCTTGCAAGTTCAGCTTCTTCATGAGGCTTAAGTAAAGGTATTTTACCAATTTCTTTTAAATACATTCTAACCGGGTCATCTATACTTATCCCTTTTGGAAGAGTTAAATCTATTTGTTCAATTTCCATAGTGTTTTCTTCTTTAGATATATCCTCATCAATGCTATCATCTATATCCATGTTTGATATATCCATATCTTCTGAAGTAAACTCTATATCTGCATCAGCTTTTTCTTCTTTCTTTTGAATTACTTCAATCCCTAAGTTTCCAAGTGTTTCATATAAGTTTTCAACTTGATCTTTGTCTAATTCTGTTTCAGAGAAAGCTTCCATTATTTCCATAAGTGTAAGACTTCCTTGCTTTTTACCTTTTTCTATAAGTGATTTTGCTGTTACTCTTTTAGATTCTTTTTTTGGTGTTTTAGTTTCCATACTTCAGCCTCCCTTCCTTTATATATTTTCTAATATCTTTCTTAGTTCAACTATCTTTATAGCAATTTCCATAACTTGTACATCTACCTCTTTCGCATTTGAATTATCATTAGACTTTCCATTTTCTAATTCTTTTTGCTTCTTCAATAAATTATCTATATCATCTTGAAGCTTATTTTTTTTTACTTTTTTAATTATTTCTTCTATACTCTTTTTGTCATTAACATTAATGTTTTCTATCTTCATACTATACAAATTTAAAAGATAATCTTCGGATAAGTTTAAACTTTTTAATTTGTCAATAGTTATTTTATCCATTTCTTCATTTTTAATTATAAATTTTAAAATTT
>NZ_LBBT01000098.1 GCF_001006285.1 Paraclostridium benzoelyticum | reverse complement strand
TTTTTTATATTTTTATGTAATTGGTACTAATTAAATTTAGCCCTAATTATATACTTAGACGCTAAATTAAATAATCCTTGTATATAATATTAAATCACATTATACACAAGGATTATTTTGATTAGGTTTACTATAATATATAAGTTTTTACGACTAGATTAATTTTATAAAATCTATGCATTAACTAGTTCGATTAAATCATCTACACTATCAAGTTTTTCTGTAAGTAATGGAACTATATCTTTAACATCTCCTACTATACCATAATCTGCTATATCAAGTATTGGAGCTGTTTCATTTTTATTTATAGCTATAATAAAATCAGAGTTTTGCATACCTGCTAAATGTTGTATAGCCCCAGATATACCACAAGCTATATAAAGGTTAGGTTTAACAGTAGTTCCTGTTTGCCCAACTTGATGAGAGTGGTCTATCCATCCAGCATCGACAGCTGCACGTGATGCTCCTACTACTCCACCTAATTTATCAGCTAATTGTTTTAACATTTCAAATCCTTCAGGACCTCCCATTCCAAGTCCTCCAGATACTATTATATTTGCATCTGTTAAAGATACTAAATCTTTTTTAGTTTTAACAGTTTTTATAACTTCTACTCTTATATCATCTTTACTTAAGTTAAATGATATAGGAACTATTTTTCCATCCCTAGAATCATTTTTCTCTGCTTTTTCCATAACTCCAGGTCTAACTGTAGACATTTGAGGTCTAGTGTTAGGGCATATAATTGTAGCCATTATATTACCACCAAACGCTGGACGAGTTTGTTTTAACTTTTTATCATCTGGATCTATTTCAAGTTTTGTACAATCTGCAGTAAGACCAGTACTTACTCTTGAAGCTATTCTTGGAGCTAAGTCTCTTCCTATATGAGTAGCACCATAAAGTACTATTTCTGGTTTAAATTCATTTATTGCATCAGTTATAACTTTTGTATAAGCATCAGTTGTGAATTTTTCTAACAATTCATTATCTGCAGTATAAACTGTATCTGCTCCATAAGCAACTAATTCTTTAGCCATAGAATCTACATTTTTACCTAATAATATTGCACATAGGTTAACACCTATTTCATCAGCTAATTTTCTACCTTCTCCAAGTAATTCTATTACAACTGGTGTTATTACACCCTCTCTTTGTTCTGCAAACACCCAAACATTTTTGTATGAGCTAAAATCTTTTATATTTGTATTTATATTTGTATTCATCTTAACCTCCAACTTATATAATGTGCTTTTGTTTTAGTCCTACTAGTACCGTATTCACAATATCTTCTGGATTACCTTTAAGTATTTCCCCTTTACCTCTTGGATCTGGTGTAAATGATTTAAATACTTTTGTTGGTGATGCTTTAAGTCCTACTTCTTCTCTATTTACATCTAAATCGTCTATAGTCCAAACTTTTACTTCTGTTTTAAATGCTTTTACTATTTTATCAACAGACATATGTCTTGGTTCATTAAGTTCTTTAACAGCTGTTAAAAGAACAGGTTTTTTTACTTTAATTACTTCGTATCCATCCTCTAATTGTCTTTGTACAGTCACTGTATCCCCATCTATAGAGAAATCTTGCACATATGTAACTTGAGGTATATCAAGTTTTTCAGCAATTTGTGGTCCAACTTGAGCTGTATCTCCATCTATAGCCTGTCTTCCAGCAAATACTATATCATAATCTCCTACCTTTTTGATTCCTGCTGCTATTGTATTTGAAGTTGCCCAAGTATCAGCTCCTCCAAATGCTCTATCACTAAGAAGGATTGCTTCGTCAGCACCCATAGCCAAACACTCTCTAAGCATAAAGTCTGCTTGAGGAGGTCCCATAGTTATTACTGTTACTTTTGATCCTTCATGTTCATCTTTTAATCTTAGTGCCTGCTCTAATGCATTTGCATCATCAGGGTTTAATATACTTGGAACACCATCTCTTATAAGAGTTCCTGTCTCTTTATTTATTCTAACTTCATTAGTATCTGGAACTTGTTTAACGCAAACTAATATTTTCAAAGTCTTTACCTCCATTTAACTAGTATAAAATATTTTTAAAGGTTTAATTTATTTTAAAATGCTCGAAGATATTACCATTTTTTGAACTTCTGATGTACCTTCATATATAGACATTATTCTAGCATCTCTATATATTCTTTCGATTGGATAATCTTTTATAAATCCATATCCACCATGTAATTGTAATGCTTTATAAGCAACTTCATTTGCTATTTCAGCTGCATAGTATTTAGCCATAGCAGATTCTTTAGTCATATTTACTCCTGCATCCTTCTTCTCAGCTGCATCATAAACTAACCATCTAGCTGCATTTACTTTTGTTTCCATATCAGCTAAAGTAAATTGAGTATTTTGGAATTTAGAAATCGGTTTTCCGAATTGAACTCTTTCTTTTGTATATTTTATAGCTTCATCAAGTGCCCCTTGAGCAACACCTAATGCTTGAGCTGCAACACCTATTCTACCCGCATCAAGAGTTTGCATAGCTATCTTAAATCCTATACCTTCTTTTCCTAATAAATTTTCCTTCGGTACTTTAACATTTTCAAATATTAAGTCTGAAGTTTGAGTTCCTCTAATACCCATTTTATCTTCATGAGCTCCAACAGAGAATCCTTCCCATTTACTTTCTACTATAAATGCAGATGTACCTTTTAAACCTTTTGATCTATCTGTAACTGCTATTACTATAGCAAAGTCACATATAGGTCCATTAGTTATAAAAGTTTTTCTTCCATTTAATATATAATGATCTCCATCAAGTTCTGCTGTTGTTTGTTGTGCCGAAGCATCAGATCCTGCTCCTGGTTCTGTAAGACCAAATGCCCCTATCATTTCACCTGATGCTAGACCTCTTAAATATTTTTGTTTTTGTTCTTCTGTTCCATTACTAAGTATTGGAAGTGATGCTAAAGATGCTGATGCAGTTGCATAAGTACCAGTAGATGCACATCTTCTACTAAGCTCTTCCATTATTATCGCATATGATACATAATCGGCACCTGCTCCCCCATATTGTTCAGGTATTGCGACACTTGTATATTTTGCCTTAGCCATTTTGTCTAATAATTCTCTTGGCATTTCCCCAGTTTTATCAATTTCTTCTGGTAAAGTTGCCAATTCTCTACTTACGAAGTCTCTTACTGCTTTTCTTAAAAGTTCTTTCTCTTTATTAAATAACATATTCTCCTCCATTTTATATTCTAAAATTTTTGATATGAGATATTATTAAAAACAAAATCTTTAGAAATAATTCCTATAATCAATGCATCTGTTTAGTTTATTAGATATAAAGATTTCGCTTGTTACAAATATAATTTAGGCGAAGCTAAGCATCTCAGAGAAGGCTTGCACACGAGTTCTTACTTGCTCATTATTTGATGTCTGTTGATCAACTTCAATATATAATGTAGGAATATTACTTGATTCTATATCCTTTTTAACTACAGGATAATCATATTCCTCTGGATCACAGAATTTCATCATACAGAATACTACACCATCTGCTCCATTAGCTTTTACTTCATCTACTATCATAGATCCACGTTTTTTATCTGGATCATAAGCTAATGAACATCCTTCTACATTTGACCATTGTCTTGCTAATCTTTCTAAAGCATCTTTTCCATCTGGAACTAAAGTTCTAAATTGTCTAGATTCTTGAGCTAAATCATCTGCAATAACTGTTATATTATTTTCTTCTAATATCTCTAAGATATCTTTTGAGTCCAGTGATATACCAGTAAGTACAACTTTCCTTCCTGTACATTCTTCAACTTGCATTTTATTTAGTTTAGATATAAGATTTTTAACTAAATCAGTATGTTCCTCTTTTCTCATAAAGAATCCACTTTTTATAACTAAATTTCTTACTGAAGGTTTTATTGTTTTTGAATATTTAGGAGCTAATGCTACAAACTCTTGCATTACTCTTCTATGTTCATTGTAAACTTCTATACTTTCATGTAATTTTTCTTCTGTTATTTCATGCCCACATATTTTTTCTAATTCTTTTTTTACATGTTTAAATTCATTAACTAAGTATGTTACCCCTGAGTCTAGCTTTCTATTTTGCGGATAAACTAAAGCTATATAAGGTACTTGTGGAACTGCTACCTTCCAGTTTTGACCTAGGCAAATTAATGTATCACACATTCCAGGTATTATAACAGCTGAAAGTTCATTGTAAGCTCCTTTAAGCCCATATTCTAGAGATGATTGCATTATTGAACATGCAAATGCTGGAAAATACTGTTTTGCTAGATCTAATTCAGTATGTCCGCCCCATATACCTACAGGAAACATTCCTGCTGCATGGATTATTTCTTCTGGACAGTAAACTGGGAAACATCCTATAGCCTTATTTCCAGTATCTTTCTTAAATTTTTTGATAACCTCATTTGGATTATCAATTACTTCTTGCATTCTTGCTAAAATAGCTTCCATTATATTTCACCTCTGTTAAGATTTTTTCTCTCATCCATAACTTCAACTAGACCTTGTATTCTAGTTTCAAATTGAGCCTTAGTAAATCCTCTAGGATCTGCTTGGTCTCCATCAAAACCAGCTGATGGTATTCCTGTAATTTCTTCAGTTTTTCTTTGCATTTCATACTGAATTAAACTCATAAGCTTACAGCTTCTATTCATATGATAGAAAGCTCCATCACATTTACCATCTCTTAATGAGTTAACTCTAAACTCTGTCATTTGATCTAAGTTAACATTATTGAACATTCCACTATAAGCTCTTGCCATTCCATCTAAATCATTAACTTCATATTGAAGAGCCCATGCATGTGGGTAAACACTACCTGTCATATTAACTCCATATTTAGCTAGTGTTTTCATTTTATATCCTATATAAGGCCAACAAGGAATTCCTTCCATCATTATTCTATATTTTTCTTCTCCTCTAAATGTAGAGACTTTATTTTTCTTATTTTCTTCTAATTCATCTATTAAAAGTTTAAATGCTTCTGTAGTTTCCTTTTTACCTCTTGCACAAACTATTACTGCCATATAAGTGAATAAATCAAATCCATTCATTGGAGATGGATCTGAACCTTCAGGTAAACTCATTGAGTATTTCCAAAGTCTACCATTTTCAGCAGATGTCTTCATTACATCTTCAAACTTTTTAGGATCAAATTTTTTGCCTGATATTTTTTCAAGTTGTGTTATAGCTTCTTGGAATTGAGCTTTTATATATTCAACCCTTTCATCTGTAACATGATCTTCATCATTGAAAGGTAAATCTATCATTATCATAGGTATATTTAATTCTTTTGATATATTTTCATACCATTTTATTACTTGGTTACATATATTGTTGCAACATAGTAAAAAGTCTGGCTTTGGCATATCTAAAGTATCACTTTTTCCTTTTTCTAAAAACCCAAAATTTGTTCTAGCGTAAGCACATAAATCTATAGAATATCCTTGAGCTTCTGATCTTTCGCATAAATCTAATGACTCTTTCTTTGCAGCTACTCCTGCTGCTTGGTTTTCTGGATAACATAAATTTAAATCAAATACCTCTGCTAATTCTTGAGGAAATACTGAAGTTGACCAACCAACAGGTCTACCTTCTTCTTTAGCTTTAAAAGCATTTGCATACTGTTGAGCTAAGAGCTCATTTATCACTGTTCTAGCATCTTTTTTTTCAGACATTTTCATCCCTCTTTACTATTATTTTTTTGTTTCATTGTAGGCATATATAGCTGCTCCTAAGGCCCCTGTAAGTTGAGGTATCTCAGGAACTATTATATTAGTCCCTAACTCTCTTTCCATAGCTTTAACGACGCCTGAATTTTTAGCAACTCCACCAACCATAACTACATCCTCTTTGACTCCAAGTCGCTTTACCAAACTGGCAACCCTTTTAGCAACTGAAGTATGTATTCCTGCAACTATGTCCTCTATAGCTATATCATTTGATAAATGTGATATAACTTCTGATTCTGCAAAAACTGTGCATGTATTACTTATGGATACTTCATTTTGAGATCTCATTGATATATCTCCAAGATCAGATACATCCACTTCAACGATTTTTGCCATAACATCTAAAAATCTACCAGTACCTGCTGCACATTTATCGTTCATTAGGAAGTTTAACATAACCCCATTATTATCTAACTTAAGTGCTTTAGCATCTTGCCCTCCGATATCTATTACTGTTCTAGCTGTAGGTACTAAAAATTTTACACCCTTAGTATGACAACTTAATTCACTTATTTGTTTATGAGTTTCAGCGTATTTCATACGCCCATAACCAGTTACTACAGTATTTTGAATATCAGAACCTTTTATATTAAGCTTTTTGTACAAATCTTCAAGAACTCTAGCAGGCCCGCTAGTTCCAGTTCCTGAAGATATTGTAGAGTAAGCTACTATTTCTTTTCCATCTTTTAAAATAAGTCCTTTAGATGCAGTTGACCCTATATCTAATCCCATTGTGTACATTTTGAGCGCCCCTTTTTATCTCTAAACTAGCTCTTTTGAATCATCTAACTTAACAGCTTGAGAGTTAACCATATTTAATATTTCTTCTTCTGTATAACCTAACTCTTTAAGAACTTCTTCTGTATGTTCTCCTACTCTTGGAGCTGGTGTATATTCTTTTATTCCCATAGTTTTAAACTTAACTGGTCCGTTTACTAACACACCTTCATTTCCATTTGCATATTTAGTTTTAAATAGAAAATCGTTTGCCCAAGCTTGCTCATCTTTAAGTATATCTTCACAACTTTGAACTTTTTCAAATGGAAGGTCTGCTTCTTCTAATAATGCTGACCATTCATCTAATGTTTTTTCAAGCATTGCTTCTGCAACTATTTCAACCATTTCATCAACATGTAATGGCATTACTTTTATATCATTGAATCTTTCATCTTCCATTATTTCTGGTCTATTTATAACGTTACAGAATTTTGGAAGCCATTTATTATATTGAATTAATGCAAGTTGTATCCATTTACCATCTTTACATTTATAAGTGGTCATAAGTGGACTATTTGGCTTAGCTCTTGATATAGGCATTGTATTTCCATATTGAGCTGTAGTAATCATCATTCCCATTCCATAAAGTGCTGTATGGTATAAACTTACTGTTACTCTATCCCCTTCACCTGTCATTTGTTTTTTATAAAGAGCTGCTAATATACCTGCCGTTAATGAAACTCCTGCATAGTGATCTCCAAATGCTGCTGCTGTATTACATGGAGAAGTTCCTTTCTCCATAAGAGATTGACTCACTCCACCTCTTGCAAAATATGCTGTATAGTCAAATCCCGGTTTATCTTTTAATGGTCCATTTTCTCCATATCCAAGTATATGAGCATGTATAAGAGCAGGGAATTCATCTTTTAATTGCTCATAAGTAAGACCTATTTTTGAAAGAGCTTGTTCTCTAACATTAGTAATAAATATATCAGCTTTAGCTAAAAGCTTATGAATTATTTCTACTCCCTCTTTTGTTTTTACATTTACGCTTATACCTTTTTTATTTCCATTTTCTAATTCAAACATTGGATTTTCTTCATCTGTACATGGAGATTTGAAAGTTCCACCCATAACTCTTATTCCATCTCCACCAAGTGGCTCTATCTTAATTACTTCTGCGCCCCAATCTCCAAGTAGTTTGGCGCAGCAAGGAGCTGCTACGAAACTTGATAATTCAACAACCCTAACACCTTTTAGTAATGCTTTATTATCCATAACTCAACCTCCTATAATTATAAACATCATATAATATTTAATTTAATTTGATAATTAATAATTCTAAAAATAAGTTTTAAAAAACTTTGAGATAAAATTTTATTTTGCTATTTATTTTGTTAAGCATTTATCGTGCCAAGATTTATATTTTTAATGAAATAG
>NZ_LBBT01000097.1 GCF_001006285.1 Paraclostridium benzoelyticum | reverse complement strand
TTATATTGTATATATTATAAACTCTCCTAAATAAATGACGTAACTCTAGTTGCATTTAATTAATTTATTTAGATGGTACTTCTAAGCAAGATGCTAAATCTTTATCTGGAGTACTTATAGTTTGTAAACTGAATGTGTCTACCAAATATTGAAGTACATTAGGACTTAAAAATGCCGGTATTGATGGTCCTAAGTATATTCCTTTTATTCCTAAAGACAATAGAGCTAATAAATCTGCTACTGCTTTTTGTTCATACCAAGATAAAATTATAGATAGTGGTAAGCTATTTACATCAGTGTCAAAAGCATCAGCTAATGCTAAAGCAATTCTTACAGCTGAGTAAGCATCATTACATTGCCCTACGTCTAAAAGTCTTGGTAATCCAGCAACTTCTCCAAAGTCTAATTTGTTAAATCTATACTTACCACAAGCTAGCGTAAGTATTATGCAGTCTTTAGGTACTTTTTGAGCAAATTCTGTATAGTAATTTCTTCCAGGTCTTGCTCCATCACACCCTCCAATTAAGAAGAAATGTCTTAATTTACCTGATTTTACAGCATCAATTATAGCTGGAGCATTACTTAAAGTGGCATTATGACCAAATCCAACTAAAATTTCGTGTGGCTCTTGATCTTCTTTAAATCCACCTAATTCTAATGCCTTATTTATAATCTCACTAAAATCTTTTTCTCCATCAGCATTTTTGCCTATGTATTTTACTCCATCCCATCCAACTACACTAGTAGTAAATATTCTATCCTTATATGAATCTCTAGGCTTCATAAGACAGTTTGTAGTCATTAAAATACACCCTGGTATATTATCAAACTCTTTTTGCTGATCTTGCCAAGCACCACCAAAATTTCCTGCTAAATGAGGATATTTATTAAGTTCTGGGTACCCATGACATGGTATCATTTCTCCATGAGTATAAATATTTATTCCTTTTCCTTCAGTTTGTTTTAAAATCATTTCTAAATCTTTTAAATCATGTCCTGAAACTATAATAAATGGACCTTTTTTAATGTGAACATTTACTTTATGAGGAGAAGGATTTTTATATATAGTTGTGTTTGCCTCATCTAGTTTTTGCATAACTGCAACGCTCATGTCACCAGTTCTTAGAGTCCATGTTATTAAGTCATTAACAGATAATTTATCATCTGTTGTAGCAGCTAATGATCTAAAATAAAATTCATCAACTTGATCGTTAAAATAACCTAATTCTCTAGATTGATGTCCATATGCAGATATTCCTTTTAAACCGTATATTATTGTTTGTCTTAAACTTCTTATATCTGGGTCTAAATTTTGATCATACATTATTCCTGCACGTTTAGCATCTTTTAACATTTGATCTCTAGTATCACTTAAATTATACTCTGCTTGTTCACAGCAATTAGAACAACTTGGAACTTTACTTCTTAGACTTTGCTTTATTTCTTGAGATTGTCTAAGCATTTTTTCATGAACATCTCCATCAAAGTTTACATTTGTAAGAGTAGTAAATAAAGAGTTTTCAACAAAGCTTACAATGTCCTTATCTATCTTTTCCCCTTTATCTATCAACTCTTTTGCATAACAACTTATTCCTTTAATTTGATATATTAACAAGTCTTGAAGAGCTGCAATTTCTGGTGTTTTACTGCAAACCCCTACCTTAGTACAACCCTTGCCACCAGCTGTTTGCTCACATTGATAACAAAACATTGGGTATTCCATAGCCATATTATTTTCCATAAAAATTCCTCCTTGTGAAATTTTAATAACAATATTAGTATTTCACAATTTCTTTAAAATATAGCTATATAATTAATATTTTAATTATGTTTTTATCATATTTGAATCATTCTATT
>NZ_LBBT01000096.1 GCF_001006285.1 Paraclostridium benzoelyticum | reverse complement strand
AGGATAATAATAAAGTCAAACAAAATTTCAAAAAATAAAAAGAAATATATATCTTGAAATTTAAACATAATTACTATAATCTAAAGTTAAAATAATAAATAAACGGAGAATATATATGAGTGATGTTAACATAGGAGAAAAAATAATAGAATATAGAAATCAAAAGCAAATGACTATAAAAGAGGTTGCACAGATTGCAGGAGTAACACCGTCAATGCTTAGTCAGATAGAAAGAGGATTGTCAAATCCATCTATAAATACTTTAAAAATGATAGCAAAGGCATTAGAAGTTCCTCTATTTAACTTTTTTAAAGAAAATAAAAATAGCAAGCAATTAGTAGTAAGGAAGGATAAAAGGGTAAAACTTACATTTCCAGAAAATAATAACTTAATGTATGAGATGCTATCTCCTAGCTCTAATGGAGATATACAGCTTATGTCTATGGATCTAACTCCAAGTACACAAACTTCAGAAGAATTAATGGATCATGTAGGAGAGGAGGTTGCTGTAGTTTTAGATGGGACAGTAGATCTACATTTAGAAAAGGAAATTATAACTCTATATAAGGGGGATAGTGTAAAGATACTTCCTCATATGAGACACAAATGGGTAAACATTTATGAAGAAACTTCTAAAATTATATTTGCAGTAACACCACCAAGTTTTTAACAAAAACTATAAAGCGAGGTATTTTGATATGGAAAAATTATATTATGGATATTATAAATCACCTATTGGAATTTTAAGAATAGTAGTTGACGAAAGTTCTTTAGTAGCATTAGATTTTAATGAAGAGAAAAAGAAACAAAGTGATGAACATAGTTATATAAAAGAAGTTAAGAATCAGTTAGATGAATATTTTAAAGGAACAAGAGAACTATTTGATTTAAATATAAAAATAAATGGAACGGATTTTCAAAATAAGGTATGGAACGAGCTTACTAAAATACCATATGGAGAAACTATATCTTATAAAGAGATGGCAACTAGAATAGGAAATGACAAAGCTTGTAGAGCTGTGGGAAATGCTAATAATAAAAATAAGATAAGTATAGTTATACCATGTCATAGAGTTGTGGGATCTAATAAGAAACTTGTAGGGTATGCAGGGGGACTTGAAAAAAAAGAATGGTTGATAAACCATGAGAATAAAGTTACAAATGAGTAAACATACATCAATCACCCTATTATGAAAATATACATACTATAAAGTATATTTGCTAAATTAAAATTTTTATAGGGGATGAAAATCATTATGGAAATCGAAAAAGACATTTGTACTGTAGATCTCAAACTTAGCAAAAAGGAAATTGAAGCAATAAAACTTAGAGATATAGAAGATTTGAAACCTAAGTTGTGCGCTAAAAAAATGAATTTAAAGATAGATGAATTTGAAAATATACTAAACAATGCAAGGTATAAAATTGCAAAGGAAATTTATTATAATAATTGTATAAAAATAGTTATAGAAGAAGAAATTGAAGAAGATGATGCACTATATTTTACATTTAGATGTGCTGTTTGTGGGACTATATACAAAGTTAATGGGTATGAAGATAAAATAGCATGTCCATTATGTTTGAGTAATAAAGTTATGAGTGCAAAGGAAGCTGGATTTTATAAAAAAAGTTACTAGAGTTTTGTACTGAGACCCAAAAGTTGGACTTTATACAGGAATGAAAATTCATTCCTGTATTTTTTGTTTTATGCAATTTTAGATTCATAGTCAATTCTATATTTAACAGGGCTACGCCAATTTAATTTTTCTTTAATTCTATTGTTATTATAGTAGTAAATATAATCTGTTATAGCTATCTCTAATTCATTAAAACTTTTATATATTTTTCCATAGTACATTTCCTGTTTCATTACTCCAAAGAAATTTTCCATAGGAGAATTATCAAGACACGTACCTTTTCTAGACATACTTT
>NZ_LBBT01000095.1 GCF_001006285.1 Paraclostridium benzoelyticum | reverse complement strand
TATATAAATAATATTTATACTTACGATTGGAGGATTAATATGAAACTTGAACAAATTGTATACGCTCTTGAAATTGCAAGATGTGGATCTATATCTAAAGCAGCTAAAAATTTACTTCTAACTCAGCCTAATTTAAGCTCATCTATAAAGAATTTAGAGGATGATATTGGATTTAAAATTTTTCAAAGACTTCCTAGAGGTGTTTCTGTTACAAATAAGGGTGCTCAATTTTTAGAATACGCTGAGTCAATTTGTAGAGACGTAGAAAATATCAATTCAATAGGATCAAATTCTAATTCATTAACTCCTATTAATTTTTCTTTATCTACTCAATCATTTTCTTACATAATGGATAATTTTTTAGCTCTTCATTCAAATTATAATAGCAATATTACTAATTTTAAAATTAAGCATTCTCACTACTTTGAAGTTTTAGATGATGTTGTAAGAAAACAATCAGATATTGGGATAATATCTATATCAAATGAACACATGGATTTATGGAATAAACTTTTTAAATCTAAAAATATTGAATTTAATCCTCTAACTTCTGGTAAATTACATGGTTATATATTAGATAGCCACCCTCTATTTAATAAAGAAAAATTAGTAATTGAAGATCTATTTGAATACCCATTAGTTACATGTAATCATGATGACTATAATGCTTTGTATTCAAATGATTTTTATAAAAATAAATTATCTTTTAAAAATAATATACTTGTATCTGACTATGGAGCCTTAATTTATACAATGGAATCTGTAAATGCTGCAACTATAATACTAAAATTAGAAAATAGTTATACAAAATTGTATTTTGATAGCTCTCACAAAGGTCGTTATGTCAATATTGATGTCTTACCAGAAATTACACTTGGTTGGATTAAACTTATTGATTCTCCAATTTCATCTATAGCAAGTGAATTTATAGATTTAATAACAAAATAAAAAATAGGAGTATACACTCCTATTTTTTATTTTGTTATTGACCACTCATCATTCTTTATATATATCCTTTTTGTATTACAGCTTCTATCCATTACAAGTAAGCTATCGTCTTCTATGTTATTGCTTAAAAGCATTAAATCATTATCCCTACAAAAATTTCTTGCAAGCTCTAATGCATCGGACTCCATATTTAGTTCTAATAATCTTCCCATTTATTTTCTCCTTAAAAATATAATTTAACTCAATTTTATTATAATATATATTACCCTTTAAAAAAATAAAAATCACTAGATATATGTTTTCCATATAACTAGTGATTTTGTTAAATATATATTTTGTTAATATTACAATGGGCTATTTTATTAATTATAAGCTAATGCTAAATTATTATTTAAAACATCTACAAAATTATAAATTTTTTCTTCATCTTCTTTTTTAAAATGTTCTTCAAAATTTATAAGTCCTGTAAATTCTTTTGGTAGATTATTATCGATATAATTTATTTGTTTTTCATCTTTATTTACTGTGAAAAATCCTAATTTCTTAAATTTAAACTCTTCTATGTTATTTTCTATAAATCTTTGAATTTCAGTTGAAATTTCTCCATCTTCTAGGTTTATTCCTATTAACACATTCTCATATTTATCTAAGTAAAAAGATGAATTATATTTTGTATTTCTTACATCTACTTCTGAGTCTAATTTTTCTGATAAAGACATTGCTAAGTTTTTAGTTATTCCATTATTACTCCCATAAGCTATTAAAGTACACATTAACACTACCTCCACCAATATATAGTATATATTATTGATATTTTTTATTTCTTATATGTTATACTATATACTATTAACCATCTTTTTGCAACCATTTTCACGAAAAATTCCATGTTATATATATAACATAACATATATAGTACATCTCATTGATTAAATTGTGTATATAAATAAAAAAATAAACTCTAAATTAGAGTTTATTTTATCCTTGATATGCTGCATGCTTATGGAAGTGTTCATGCTCTCCTGTAAATCCATCTTCATGTATGTGATCATGTCCAATTCCGTTTATGTGTGAGTGACTATGCATAAATGATACCTGCAATTTATTATTCATAGGATTTACACCTACATATGCATTTACACCAAAAATTTCCTTTAACATTTCCTCAGTTATAACTTCTTTAACGCTTCCACAGTTTTTTATTTTTCCATCTTTCATAACAATTAGATAATCACAATACATAGAAGCCATATTCATATCATGTATAGCCGATAAAGTAGTTATATTTAAGCTTTTTACTAAATCCATTAACTGTATTTGATAGCCTATATCCAAATGATTTGTAGGCTCATCTAAAATCAAAAATTCAGTATCTTGAACTAATGCTCTTGCAATTAAAGTTCTTTGTTTCTCTCCTCCAGAAAGGTTTGAAAAACTTCTTCCAACATAATCTTCAAGCCCTACTCGTTTTAACATATCAGTAACCATATCTAAATCTTTCTTTGAATAATCTTCAAATACAGATTTGTATGGGTACCTTCCCATTTTTACAATTTGCTCTACAGTGAAATCGAATTGAGAGTTACTTTCTTGAGCTAAAACTGCTACTTCTTTTGCACAGTCTTTATCTTTCATATTAAGTAAATTTTTATTATCAAGTAGTATCTGCCCACTATCTGGCTTATACAGTCTATATATGTTTTTTAATATAGTAGATTTTCCTGATCCATTTGGTCCAATAATTCCAACAAACGATCCTTTAGGTATTTCAAATGATATATCTTTTAAAATTTCTTTTTTATCTATACTAAATTCCAAATTTTTAACTTGTAATTTAAACATTAGTCTCTTCCTCCAAATGTATAATTTTTCTTAGAAATCAGATATAAGAAGAATGGTCCACCTATTAAGGATGTTATTATACCTATTGGTATTTCTACTGGAGGGAAAAGTCCTCTAGCTAAAACGTCCGATGCAATTAAAAATATAGATCCTATAAGTGCAGATAAAACTATAAGTTTTTTATGATCACTTCCAGCTATAGTTCTACATATATGAGGAACTACTAATCCTATAAATCCTATAGCCCCAGTTATTGCAACCAGAGTAGATGTTAAAAGTGTTGCCAATATTAGTATTATTGATTTTATTAATTTTACATTTATTCCAAGTATTATCGCACTATCATCTCCTAAAAGAAGGATATCTAAAGATTTTGACATTGTAAATGCTACAATCATAACAACTATTAATACTAAAAATGGAATTAACAATACATCCCATTTAGCTCCACCTAAACTACCTACAGTCCAAAACAATGCATTTTTAGCCTGATTTGAGTTTTTAGCTGAATATATAAGTAAGTTTGTTAATGCTGAAAATATAGTAGAAATAGCCATACCTGTAAGTACAAGCCTCGTAGTTGACGTAGTTTTACCCATTTGAGTTCCTATTGCAAAAACTAGTACTCCAGATAATAATGACCCTACAAACGCCCCACTAGTTATACTATTTATTCCTACACTTGATACTCCACCTAAAACTATAACAAAAACTGCTCCACAAGAAGCTCCTGAAGATATTCCAAGTATATAAGGCTCTGCTATTGGATTTTTTGTTACACACTGCATTAAAACCCCACATATTGCAAGCCCTGCTCCACATATTGCGCCTAAAATCACTCTAGGAAATCTTATTTCCCATATTATATTTTGAGTCATAACTTCGCCTACACCGCTAAATAATGTTCCATTTGTCACTCTATTAAGTAATACTTTGTATACCTCACCAGGTTCTATATAAGTACTTCCAACTGCTATTGCCCCAACTATTGTACCTGCTAATATTATAGTTAAAGCTATAACCCAAAATAAGAAACCTTTCTTTTTAGAAAGGCTTCTTTTATTTTCAACCGAAACTTGCATTATTTTTTATCTCCATAGAAGTATCCGTGCATTTCTTCTATTACCATTGGATTTCTAACACCTGGAGATAAGTCAGCTAACTTAACTACATATATTTTATTATTTTTTATAGCAGGTACATCTTTAAGTGCTGGATTTGATTTTAAATAATCAATTTTTTCTTGAACAGGTTGTCCAGCTAAGAAATCTGTTACTAGTATTACTTCTGGATTTTTTTGTACTATACTTTCCCAAGAAACATTTATATAAGGCTTTTTAGCATCCTTTCCAAATACATTATTTCCTCCAGCTATTTCTATTAAGTTATTCGCAAGTCCTGATCCAACTACCATTGCATCTTTTTCTCCAGAGTCATAAACCATCATTTTAACTCTATCTTCTTCCTTGACATTTCCAACTTTATCCTCTACAACTTTTATATCACTTTTCATTTTATTTACAACTTCAGTAGATTTATCTTCTACTCCAAATATTTTTCCAAGTAAGTTAAAGTCATCATATACATTGTTTATTGTTGCATCTGGCTTATATGCTGATGCCATAAAAGGAGCTACCCCTTTATCTATAAGTTCTTGAGGAGATCCTGTCGTTTGCTCATTAATAGAAGAATCCCATCCACTAACAAAATCTGCCCCAGTAGCTACAAAAGATTCTTTTGATATAGAGTGACCTTCTCCCACTTTAAGCTCAGGTATTTTTTTATACGCAGCTTCAAATTGTGGAAGTATTGGGTTATCTAAAAGAGCCGTTCCAACCATTCTATCCCCTAAATCAAGTGCTAATAACATTTCTGTCATGAATTGAGACAATGTAACTGCTTTTTGTTTTGGTGCATCAACTTTTACATTATAATCTTTAGCTCCATCTGAATAAACATACTCTACTGTTTTAAAATTACTTGATTCGACTTTTGTATCTGATGATTTAGATTCTTTATTGTTGTTTGATGAACAGCCTACAACGCTAAGTGTTAACCCTGCTATAGCCATTAATGCTATAAACTTTTTTAAACTTTTACTTTTTATCATTTTAATTTCCCCCATTTTTCATATGTTTAGTAAATTATCCCTAAAAAATATTAAAGCCATGAAGTCACTTAAATAAAGGTACAAAAACAGACCTTTTTCTTAAGTAAAACCTTCATGGCTTCTATTTCATAATATCTAATTTTTACTCGTGTCTATGCTCATGTTCCCCATTATGGTCATGCCCATGCTCATGTGTATGATTATGATCATGTGAATGAACCCCTGTAAATCCATCTTCATGGTTATGATCATGCCCTAATCCATTTACATGTTCATGATCGTGTAAGTGATTGTGAGTATGTTCATGAGCATGTTCGTGTTCATCAGACCCACAAGTCCCACAACATCCATTTACATGTGGATTATGATGTAATCTAAAATTTCTTTGTAAAAACATATTTTGTCCCCCTATAATGTTTTAGTTACTTCAGTAACTAACGTTTTCATTCTTAATTTATACTATATTATGTTTTTGCATAATAGTAAAGATTTATGTATGTTTTTGGAAAATTTAGTTTTATACATATAATTACATTATTTTACATTTATAACAATATTTTATATTAAATGTACATTTGATTTTGACTTTTTATATGCTATATTGTATTCTATAATTTCCATTTTGAACTTTTTCTGAATCTGTAAATATAGTTGAAAATTTATATAATTTATCTTCTTCGTAATTTGATTTATATATATATCTCCTAAGAGTAAAACTAGACTCATTTTCATATATTCCTATGTCACTCCATGTATTTCCTAAATCTATAGATTTACATTCATAAACACAGTTATACTCCCCCCACTGAATTTTAATTATATCCTCATAATTTATCAAATGCGGAAACAAACACATAGTATTTGTCTTTATAGTTTGTAAATTCAATATATCAAATTTATCATCAAATAATCTTAATTTTATATATTTGCAATAATACTTTCCTTTGTTATTTTCTGCAAAAACTAAATGGTAATTACTATGTTTATCAATTAATGCAGACAAGTATATCTTTGATTCTTTAGATTCAGTTACTTTTAATGGATTAGACCATGTGAAATTTTCATTATTGTATGTTGATATAAACAACTCCTCATGTCCTTTTATTGCCTTCAAGTAAAATACAGTAGGTGTATTATCTTTCCAAACAACCTCAAAATTACTCATTATATTATATGGAATATAATCAATATTATTTTTTATAACTTTATCTTCATACATATACATGTGTATTAATGTACACATAAGAGGATTTTCTTTATTTATTGAATAATAAATTAAGTGTTTTTCTTTTAAAATTTTTTTTATATACGGGAATTTTATATAAAAGTTTTTATAGTCATACTTAAATATAGTGTCAAGTTTAATATTCCCTTCTATGCTTAGGCTACAAATTTTACCTAGCTTATCATTTAAAATTCCGTAAACATTATCCTCATTATCCACATCTATATAAATATCTACAAATGAAAAACTTCCATTCATCAATTCTTCACTGTATATTTCCTGTAGATTTTTCTTGATAATTTTATATTTAATTCCAGAATCTAAATTAAATTCAATAAAATTTTCATCTGATTTTCTAATCAATATATTTGTATCATTGAAAATCATACTATCTCCCCTTTTTTTAATTCATTTAGTTAGTCTATATATTTAAATCTTATTTATGTGTATTACAAATCCTTTATTTTATTCATAATTTAGACAAATTTTATTTGTAAAAAAGGAACACACTATATTGTTCTCTCATATATTTAATTAAAGAGAAATCTTCTCTTTAAATATATTATGTATAGGAGAGAATATATAACATGACTGAAAATAAAACTAATCATGAAGTATGTACAGAATGTCACCACCCAGAAAAACCTGAGAATGACTGCTGTTGCACACATCCACCAAAACCACATCAAAATGATTGTATGAAATGTTGCGATCCTTTGGAATTTAAATGTCCTGATATACGTAAGGCAACTTGCGTTCCTATATTAGGGGAAAGAATATATGACTTCAAGTGCATTAGTAAAAAACAAGAAAGAGCAATATCTAATATTATATTCCATATTGATGGGCCTATAGATGCATATAAAGATGGAGATAAAGTATGCATAGAAAAGGTTTTAGTAAAATATGATTGCATAGGATTTACTAATGATGAACTACCAATAATATTAGATTCTTCTGGAATTGATCTTCCAAATACGTCTCAATTAAGTTGCTCTACTCAAAATGATCCTTTATATTCTAGCTATTCAGGAGATATATCTCCAAGCTTTTTATGCTGTGATGAAGGAAGAAAAGTTAATCTAGCTCAAGGATCTGTTAATGTTGGTGTTGTTAATTATCAATATGTACTATTTGGGAAAATAGGATGTGTACCTTTTATTGCAAAACATGATGTATCACCTTATACAGGACCATTAAATACTTATGGATCTATAACATTATATAATAATGTTTGCTTACCTCAAGTAGACTCTTGCATACATGTTAAAGCTGATTTCCAACTTGAAATAGTTCCTAAGTGTGTAATCCCTAAGTCTACGTATTCTAATGGTTCATTTACTGCTAATATATTTGATTGTCTTTCTATTAAAGAAAAATTCTATATAACTGTAAAAGATGAACTTGTTGTATATACAGCATTTCACGGATTAGACTGTGATAGTGATTGTCACCACTATTCACATGAATTTTATGAAGAGTGGTGCGATAAATAGATTTAACAAAAATTAGTAAAGACCTATATAGGTCTTTACTAGATTTTGTAATAAAACTCTATATTTTTACATAAAGATAGTATATGAATACTTATATTTTTACGGGAGGTTTTTATATGTGTGCCCAAAATTCTGCCGCTAGATCAATAATGGATATTTTTAGCACAATAGAAACTCTGTCTTATTATTTGGGAGAAAAAAATTATATTTGTATCCCTGTTGAAATCACAACTGAGGATGGATTGATTAATAAAATTAATATCTCAAACTCAAAGCAAGATGAAGTTTCTATAAATGATGATGTAATTGTTTATAACAATATAGCTATTAACCTAGATAGTATAGTAAAACTTAAAGTTTTTACACAAGATATAATATTAAAAGAGTTTAAGCCTCTGCTACTAAAAAACTTTGAAAACATACTAGCTTATAACCATATAAACCATTGTCCTCTAAATGAAGCATCACCCTCAATGGGTATAAAACCTTTTAACAACACATTTAACAGTTTTAATACTGATTATAATGTTCAAGATTACATATTAGATAATATAGACAATATAAAAACTTTAAGTTATAAGGGATGCTCGAATACTAAAAGTAGCTTAAATTCAGATATTTTTTATGAAGGAGTTTTAAATTCGGATACAAATTTATTAGTAAATAGGGAAAGTTTAATAAAAGATATAAATTTAGATACAGATTATTTAGATGTAGTAAGTTCTATAAAAAAAACTACTAAAAAAATTTTAAAAAATATTGATACAGAAAAAAAATTAGTTCTTACTAATAATTCAAGTGAAGTAGCAGTTTCAAAACCCATTTTAACAGAAAATGTTGATGTTATAACTGATTTAAAAATAAAAAATCATAATGTATTAGTAAATCAAACTCCTACTAAAGCAATCGATAAAATAGTTCAAAATAAAATAGATTCAATATCTAATATAATTATATCTAAAATAGATAATATTTTATCTGACATTGATTCAGAAACTCAAATCATAGAAACTAAGACTGTAGAAGTTCTGGATTTAGATCCTATTAACAAATTTTCAGATAAAAAGTCATTAACTGGGAAACCACTTATGCTTGACCCCACAGGTGAAAGATATATAGGTGTTGTTTTAGATGATGGATCATTTGAACCATTGAAACTTAGTTTTAAAAAATTTACTATTGTTGATGAAAATGTTAATAATTTAGTTGGAAATATAGATTCTAAGTCTCAGCTCAAAAGTGTAGTATCAGATTTAAGCAAAGAGTTTAGTAAGGTTTTAAGTTCACTAGATATTGAATATAATAATAACTTATTAGAATGTAACGCTAAAGATATGATCGCATTGAGTGATGCTCTAATAACTACAAAGAAAACAATTAAAAATATAGCTAATGAAGCAGAAAAAACATATGCAGTTTCTAAGGAAAATTTTGAGACTATAAATAGTATAAAAAATATGGATTATGATGATATATCACATATAAATAATATAATAACCTCTCCTGTTGTTACATCTATTAACCTAAATAGACACACCAGTGATGTGTTAAACGATGTTTATTTAAATAAAAACATTTCTAATGTAATTAATAATATAACTAAAAGTAATTCAAATAAACATCTCCATTTTTCTGAAAATATTAATGGAAAAATCAACTGTGTTGGAAATGGAGTTATGATTGTAGATAACGCCGACGAGAATATAACAATATACACATTAAATAAGATCAACATTATAAACTAATAAAAATAACCTCATTTAAAATTAAATGAGGTTATTTTTATTAGTTTATAATGTTTCTTTTTGTTTTAAAATCCTATATACACTTCTATCTATTCTTCCTTCAGAAATTTCATTATTTGCTACAGCCAATTTTATCCTTTCTATAACAGATTTAGTTTTATTTACGTCACTTCCAATTAATATTATATCAGTACCTGCCTTTATAGACTTTACACTAGCTTCTTCTATTGATATATAATCTGTAATAGCTTTCATCAGCATATCATCTGTTATTACAATATTTTCAAACTTCATATCCTTTCTTAAAATATCATTTATTAGATTGTAAGACAATGTGGCTGGGTGTTTATCATCAATTTCTTTTATTAATATATGTGAAACCATTATCGCTCCTACTCCATTTTCTATAGCCTTATTGAAAGGAATTAACTCTAACTCATTTAATTGTTTTAAGTTTTTTTCAACTATAGGTAACCCTAAATGTGAATCTATTTCTGTATCTCCATGTCCTGGGAAATGTTTTACTACAGGTATTATATTTTCATCCTTTAATCCTTTCATAGTTGCTATTCCCATGTTGGATACAACTTTTTCATTGTCTCCAAAAGCTCTATCTCCTATAACTGTATTTTTAGGATTACTATGTATATCTAGCACTGGAGCAAAGTTCATATTTATATTGTATTTTTTTAAAATTCCACCTATTTCTCTTCCATTTTTATATGCATATTTTACATCTCCTCTATCTCCTATAGATTTAGAGCTTTCAAATTTTTTTATATCTTTAGGTAGTCTACTCACTCTCCCCCCCTCTTCATCAATAGATATAAACAACGGAATATCTTGATTTATATCTATGATATCCGAAGTCAGCTTTTTTAGCTGTTTTGAGTCTTCTATATTTCTTGAAAAAAGTATGACCCCACCTACTTTAAAATCATTTATTAAAGTATTTAACTCTTTATTAAAATAAGTTCCATTAAATCCACTTAATATCATTTGACCTATCTTTTCATCTAATGTCATTTTTTTTAGCTTGTTCACTATTTTATAATCAATATTAGATTTTTTATTTTTTTCATTGATCATTGATTCTGTTGTAGAAATTTTAATAAACATAAAAAAAATTAATATTATGATAATAGTTAACAATGACATCTTATAAAAACAATACTTTTTATTTTTCATTTCACCTTACCACATCCTTATATTGAGGTATTTATAAATAGATATATATAACTTTATCTTTATATAAGTTTTTATTATAACTACT
>NZ_LBBT01000008.1 GCF_001006285.1 Paraclostridium benzoelyticum | reverse complement strand
ATAGTGAAAAATATTATAGAAAAATGTTTTTAAGTGTAAAAAATAAAATAAATATTAAATTACAATTATAAAAAAACATATTTTTAAAATAATCAACAGACTTATTAACAAAATATAAACAATATTAACAATTTAATAATGAAATATAGAAACAAGTTTGTTATAATCTATATAGAGTAATTTTGTTAGGGGTGGGGGAATGCTAAACTTTAAACTTTGTAGTGAAATTTTAAAAGTATGTCCATTGCCATGTATATATGGACAAGCTATAAAAAATGAAGAAGAAATTTTTACAGACTTTATAATAGAAGACTTTAATGATAAACTTTGTGAGCTTGTGAATCTGGATGAAGAATATATCAAAGAAAAAAGTATAAATGATATTATACCTTCTATTTTAGATAAAAATCTAAAAGAAGGTAAATTAGATGAAGATTCATATATTTCTTATTTAGATGGGTGGTATAAAGTAGAGATATCATATGTAAAAGAAAGTAAATATGTATTATGGCTTGTAGAAAATAAAGAGATACAGCATTTAAGAACCGTACAATTACTAATAGACACGATCCCAGATTATATATTTTATAAAGACATAGAGGGGAATATAGTAGGTTGCAATAAAAGCTATGCAACCAAGCTAGTAGAATTAGATAGAAATGACATAATAGGTAAAAGTTATAAGGATTTACCTGTGATTAGTCAAAATTTTGAAAGTTATAGAGAGAATGATTTAGAGGTTATAGACACTAGATCTACTAAAATGTATTATGAAAAAGTTATATTAAAAAATGGAAAGAAAATTTATTTAGAAATCATAAAAACACCTATAATATCAGATTGTGGAGAGGTAATTGGAATCATAGGAATAGCAAGGGATATAACGGAGAGAAAAGAGCATGAAGAAGCATTAGAAAGAGCACGTTCAGAAGCATTAGCCAATACAGCGCATGAATTAAGAACACCATTAAACTTAATATTTAGTTCAGTTCAAATGTTAAATTACCGATATGATATAATAAATAACAAAACAAATGATAGAGACGATAAGTATTTAAATATAATAAAACAAAATGGATATAGACTATTGAAACTAGTAGACAATTTAATTGACTCAACTAAGTTAACTTATGAAGATGTAGAATTTAACCCTAAAAATTATGACATAGTTAATTTTGTTGAGAGTATTTGTGATTCTGTAAGCGATTTTGCAAATCAAAATGAAATGGATATAATATTTGATACAGATGTGGAAGAAAAAGTTATAGGATTTGATTTAGACAAAATGGAGAGGATAGTTTTAAATTTATTATCAAATGCATTTAAGTTTAATAGGAAAGGGAAAACAATACAAGTAACTATAAAAGACCTTAAAGATAAGATCCAATTAAGGGTTAAAGATGAAGGAATCGGAATACCTAAAAAAGACTTATACAAAGTATTTGATAGATTTAAACAAGTTAAGCATGAAAGTATAGATACTAAAGTTGGAAGTGGGATAGGGCTGTCTTTAGTTAAGTCTTTAGTTGAGTTACATGGTGGGAATATAGATGTTGAGAGTGAACTAGGGCAAGGTAGTGAGTTTATAATAAATATGCCATGTAATTTATACAGCCACAAATTAGAACTAATAGATGACTGTAATCTAAAAGCAAATTTCGTGCAAAAAATTGAAGTTGAGTTTTCTGATATATATGCATAATAGTGGATAATCTTTTAAGATTTATCCACTTTTTTATTTGAATAAAAGCTGTAATAATTTTAATGTGAATTATAGAGCAAATTAAAGCTAATAATAATAGAAACACATGAACTATAAAAATATTTTTTAATTTTAATTTATTATTTCAAATTATTTTAAAATTTCCACTAATGAAAAACATATTCCCTTTATAAGTAAATTTTTGTTATACTATACTCTATGGAATAATGTCAAATATTTTTGTGAGGTGTTTTATGAAGAAAAACGTTTTTAAAGATTTTTTATTTCAGTCTTTAGGACTGTTAGTTGGATCTATTTTTATGAGTGTGGGAATAAATATGTTTTTTAAACCCTATACAATTGCACCCGGAGGACTTAGCGGTCTTTCATTAGTATTAGGAAAACTTACAGGCCTTCCTATTCCTGTTGTAATGCTTGCTATAGGTATTCCTTTAGTAATATTTTCAATTAAGATATTAGGAATTAAAGATTCTATAAAAACACTTATTGGAATGACTGTATTTTCTATAATATTAGGTATTACATCATCTTTATCCAACTTTGACATAACAAAAGATGTCCTATTATGTTCTATATCAGGTGCCCTATGTCTTGGTGTCGGCCTTGGTATAGTCCTTAAAATGGATGCTTCTACAGGAGGAACAGATCTTATTGCACTTATGCTAAATAGAGCTTTTCCAAATATTCCTCTTGCAAAGTTTATGATTATATTAGATGGTATGGTTGTTATATCTGCTGGTTTTGCTAGTAAAAATTTAGAAACAGCTCTTTACTCAGGGGTAGCACTTTACATCGTAGTTAAAATAGTTGATGCTATTGTTTCTGGTCTTAACTACTCAAAAGCATTCATGATTATATCTAATCAGTCTGATATTTTAAGAGATGGAATAACTAAAGAACTTGATAGAGGTGTAACTTTCCTTCAAGGTAAAGGAGGCTATACTAATGAAGATAAAAATGTTTTATTAGTAGTTGTTTCTAAAAAACAAGAAGTTCATCTAAAAAAAGTAATAAAAAATATAGACCCATCAGCATTCATAATCGTTAGTGATGTTCATGAAGTATTAGGTGAAGGATTTAAATCAATAGCATAGTAACATTCTCCTCTTAAAATCATAATTTACTTATATATGATTTTAGGAGGATTTTTTATGTCTAATGCTAATTATGGAGACTTAATATGTTCAGATCATGGATTGTATAAGCATTTTGGCATATATATAAATGATGATTGCGTTATACATTATGATGGAAAAATCGATGACAAGTTTTTACGTAAAATGTGTATTAGAAAAACTACTATGGATAGATTTTTAGCCGGTAATGAAAGCTTTAAGGTTTGTAAGTTTAAAAATAATTTTACAGAACCTTTTGAAGTTGTAAAAAGAGCTAATTCACGTATTGGAGAACAAAATTTCAATATAATTTTTAATAACTGTGAGCATTTTGGTCATTGGTGCCAAACCGGAGTTAGCAAATCTAACCAAGTTGATTTTATAGTTTTAATTATAATTTTCATTATCTTATTAAATTACTCTTTATA
>NZ_LBBT01000007.1 GCF_001006285.1 Paraclostridium benzoelyticum | reverse complement strand
ATCACCTCCTTTCTAAGGAGTAATTACCTACTGTTTAATTTTGAGAGTTCTTAAAAACTTTCAAAAATATGTTTGACAAATCGTCAGAGATATGTTATTATATTTTGTGTCGAAAAAAGTCGAATGAAATGTGGGGGTGTAGCTCAGCTGGGAGAGCACTTGCCTTGCACGCAAGGGGTCAGGAGTTCGATCCTCCTCATCTCCACCATATTAGTACTTAATTGTACTTTAGTACTTTGAAAACTGCATAACATTTAGTGATGATTAAATAAACCAATTATAAGAGAAGAAAACTCTTTGAAAAATAACACTTTTAAGCAATGGGACATGAGTCATATTGACGAATGGACATTGGCGAAGTCATTTAATAACTGGTCAAGTTATTAAGGGCGCAGGGCGGATGCCTTGGCACTAAGAGCCGATGAAGGACGCGATAAGC
>NZ_LBBT01000006.1 GCF_001006285.1 Paraclostridium benzoelyticum | reverse complement strand
TTATTAGGATTAATGATATCTAAAGAAAGGATTTCATATGAAAAAGATACTTATAATAGAGGATGAAAAAAATATATCTTCATTTGTTAAAATGGAATTAGAATTTGAAGGATATATAACTCAAGTTATAGAAGACGGAAAACAAGGATTATATGAAGCTCTAAATAAAGATTATGATTTAATCTTATTAGATTTGATGCTTCCAAGTCTTAATGGAATAGAGATATGTAGAAGATTAAAAAAAGAAAAAAACACACCTATAATTATGTTGAGTGCAAAAGATAGTGTTATGGATAAAGTATCAGGACTTCAGATGGGAGCTGACGACTATGTATCAAAGCCATTTGCAATTGAGGAGTTATTAGCGAGGATTCAAGTTGTTTTTAGAAGAGATAATAACTCAAATCCTAAAATTTTAAATTTTAAAGATTTATCTATAAATATAGACTCTAGAGTAGTAAAAAAAGGTGATGAAGAATTAAATTTAACTAATAAGGAATATGAACTATTATTATATCTTATGGAAAATAAAGAGAAGGTTATATCGAGATTTAGCCTATTAGAAAGTGTTTGGGGATATAATTATGAAACAGAAACAAATGTTGTAGATGTTTATGTAAGGCATTTAAGAAATAAGCTAGATACTGAAGACAAAGAAGAATATATAAAAACAGTAAGATCTATAGGGTATATAATGAGATCTTAATAATATTAAAATGTAGAAAACAAAACATATAATCTAATTTTATTAGGTTATATGTTTTATTTTTTTATTTTGTTTTTAATCAAATTTTCATTTTTACTTAATTTTATT
>NZ_LBBT01000005.1 GCF_001006285.1 Paraclostridium benzoelyticum | reverse complement strand
ATAATTTATATTTATATTTATAAAAATTTATTTTAATCTAATTAATAGTAAAAAAGGAGACTGAAATCTCAGTCCCCTGTATAGTAAAGTTTATTATCTAGCTTCTTTTATCTTAGCAGCTTTACCTACTCTACCTCTTAAGTAGTTTAGTTTAGCTCTTCTTACTTTACCTTTTCTAGTTACTTCTATCTTCTCTAATTTTGGAGAATGAACAGGGAATGTTCTTTCTACTCCAACGTTGAAAGATATTTTTCTTACAGTGAAAGTTTCTCTAGCTCCTCCACCTTGTCTCTTTAATACAACACCTTCGAATACTTGTATTCTTTCTCTTTTTCCTTCAACTATTCTAACGTGTACTTTTACAGTGTCCCCAGGTCCAAAGTTAGGAACTTCATTTTTTAATTGCTCTTGCTCTAATGATCTTAATATTTCGTTCATTTTAATCCTCCTGGTATCATAGACGCTCTTAATTACTTGACCATTTGTAAGCAGAGGAACGCCCGTTTTATTTTTTCAACAGATTTTATTATACTATATGTCCTATTTATTTACAAGCTTTTTTGTATAAATCAGGACGTCTTTCTTTAGTTATTTCAATAGATTTCTCATTTCTCCACTCATCTATTTTCTTATGATTTCCAGATAGTAAAACTTCTGGAACTTCCATTCCCATAAATTCTCTCGGTCTAGTATAATGAGGGTACTCTAATAAGTTATCTTTAAATGATTCTTCCTCAAAGGATTCATTTTGACTTAATACACCTGGTATAAGCCTTGAAATTGAATCTATAAGAATTAGTGCAGGAAGTTCCCCCCCTGTTAATACATAATCCCCTATAGATATTTCATCCGTAACTATAGAATCAATAATTCTTTGATCTATTCCTTCATAGTGACCACATAAAAGTATTACATCTTCAAATGTTGACATTTCACTAGCTATGTTTTGATTGTGAGCTTCACCCTTCGGTGTTAAGTATATAACTCTAGGTTCTTTTATATCAAATTTATCTATAATATGTTTATATGTATCATATATTGGCTGTGGAGTCATTACCATACCTGCTCCACCTCCAAAAGGATAATCATCTACCTTTTTATGCTTATTAGTAGAAAAGTCTCTTATATTGTATATGTTTACTTCAATAATACCTTTTTCTACAGCTCTTTTCATTATACTCTCATTCATATAAGAGTTGAATATTTCTGGGAATAGTGTCATTATATGAAATCTCATAATATCACCTTAAAATTAATCTAACATTCCCTTTATAGGGTCTATTATCATTTTTCTTTCTTCTATATCTATCTCAGGTACAAACTTCATAACAGCTGGTATAAGATATTCTTTATTATCTTCACCTTTAATTACATAAACATCATTAGCTGCATATTGTAAAACATCATCTAATACACCTACATGTTTATTGTCTACTGTATAAACGTCTATACCAATCATATCAGCAATAAAGAACTCGTCTTCATCTAATTCTTTTGACTCTTCTCTAGATACATAGATATTTTTGTTAACTATCTTTTCAGCCATTTCTACTGTATCTATTCCTTTTATTTTCATTATAACTAAGTTACCTTTATATCTAACATTTTGTACTTTATATTCTGTATTAAGGTCTTTTCCTATATAAAAAGTATCCAAATCGTCATATCTATATATATCATCCGTTGTGGAGTAAATTCTTACTTCACCTTTTAAACCTTGTGTTTTTACTATTTGTCCTATTTTAAAATGAGTTAATTTATTTTCCATAATCTCACCTTCTTTAAAAATTATGCTTTATCTTTGCGCAATATATACACAGTATATACAAAAAGGACTAGGTTAATACCTAATCCTTTATATTATTTCAAGAGTAACCTTTTTGTGGTCTCTATTTGAAGCAGATTTTATAACAGTTCTTATAGCTTTAGCTATTCTACCCTGCTTACCGATAACCTTACCCATGTCATCAGGGGCTACTTTTAATTTTAAGATAGTTTCTCCATCATTAAAAGTTTCCTCTACTTCAACTGCCTCTGGATTATCGACAAGAGCCTTTGCTATATCTAGTACTAGCTCTTTCATATCAATTCACTCCTAAAAGAAAATTACTTAGCTTGCTTAGAAGCTTCGAACTTTTCCATTACTCCGTTGTTAACTAATAAAGTTTTAACTGTATCAGTTGGTTGTGCTCCACATCCTAACCATTTAACAGCTTTCTCATCGTTTATTTTAACTTGCTTTGGTTGAGATATTGGATTGTAGAATCCTATTTCTTCTATGAACTTTCCATCTCTTGGAGCTCTAGAATCTGCTACTACTATTCTGTAGAAAGGTTTTTTATTTGATCCCATTCTTTTTAATCTTATTTTAACTGCCATATCGACACCTCCGAAAAATTTTTATCTTTTTGTTTTCTATTATTTAAAGAAAGGTAAACCGGCAAAGCCTCCCCTTTTCTTCATGCTTTTTTGAGTTCCTGTAAACATCTTCATCATTTTTTTCATCTCATCAAATTGCTTTATAAGTCTGTTTACATCTTGAACACTAGTACCACTACCTCTTGCTATTCTTTTCTTTCTTGAAGCATTTAAGATACTAGGATTTCTTCTTTCTTCTATTGTCATAGACTGTACGATTGCCTTAGTCCTAACAATTTCTTTATTATTCATATCGATGTCCCCAAGTTGGTCTTTGACTTGACCCATACCAGGAATCATTTCAATCACCTTGTTTAAAGGACCCATCTTTTGAATTTGTTCCATTTGTTCTAAGAAATCTTCAAAATCAAGATCTTGCTTTTTAATTTTGCTTTCTAATTCCTTAGCTTTTTCTAAATCTATATTTTCTTGAGCCTTTTCTATTAAGCTTAGGATGTCTCCCATACCTAATATTCTAGATGCCATTCTATCTGGATGGAAAGGCTCTAAGTCATCTAGCTTTTCTCCCATACCTATAAACTTTATAGGCTTTTGTGTTACAGCTCTTATTGAAAGTGCTGCTCCACCTCTAGTATCCCCATCAAGTTTAGTTAAAACTACTCCATCAACCCCAAGGGCATCATTGAAGCTTTGTGCAACATTAACTGCATCTTGTCCTGTCATAGAGTCTACAACCAATAGTATTTCGTGTGGCTTAACTTCAGACTTTATATTTTGTAACTCTTCCATTAAAGTCTCATCTATATGAAGTCTACCAGCTGTATCTATTATAACTAAATCGTGGTTATTTTTCACTGCATGATTATATCCAGCTTTTGCTATATTTACTGGGCTTTCTTTATCTCCCATGCTAAACACTGGTATATCTAATTTTTCACCTACAACTTGTAATTGCTTTATAGCCGCAGGTCTATATATATCACAAGCCACTAGTAAGGGCTTCTTACCTTGCTTTTTAAAGTATCCTCCAAGCTTACCAGATGTAGTTGTTTTACCTGCACCTTGTAACCCTACCATCATTATAACTGTTGGTGGCTTTGGTGATATCATTATTTTACTTTGAACATCACCCATTAAACTTGTCAGTTCTTCATTAACTATTTTTATAACATGTTGTGCTGGTGTCAAGCTTTCCATAACATCTTGTCCAACAGCTCTTTCTTGAACTTTCTTAACAAAGTCTTTAACTACTTTAAAGTTAACATCAGCTTCTAATAAAGCTAGCTTAACTTCTCTCATAGCATCTTTAACATCTTTTTCAGTAAGCTTACCTTTAGATTTTAATTTTCCTAAAGCGCCCTGTAGTTTATCTGCTAATCCTTCAAATATCATTTTAACATCTCCCTACATAAATCTTCTATATTTTCTACCTTAGGGATTAAATTAGCACAATCTCTATTTTGCAATAAATCTTGTTTAATGTCAACAACTTTATTATATATATCTTGTGTAATTTTTTCACGTTCTTTTGACTTTTTAACTAAGCCTAATTTTGCTTCATAATCTTTCAAAATTTTTTCAGAACGCTTTAATGTATCATATATTCCTTGTCTTGAAACACTTAGATTTTCACTGATTTCTCCAAGAGAATAATCTTCATTGTAATAAAGTGATACAATTTCTCTTTGCTTATCAGTTAGAAGCATTTTGTATTGTTCAAATAACAACCCAATTTCTACTAATTTTTCTAGATTCATTATTACACTTCCCACTTACTTTACTGTAAAGGTCAATTCCTTTACACATTGTATTTTATATCATACTAATAAAGTTGTCAACAGTTATTTTTAAAAGCTAATTAGTTCCCAAATAACGCATCTATAAATGCTTTTGAATCAAAATCTTGTAAGTCTTCTACTTTTTCTCCAACTCCTATAAGTTTTACAGGAACATCAACTTCAGATTTAACAGCTAAAACAACTCCACCTTTTGCCGTTCCATCTAATTTAGTTAATACTATTCCCGTTATATCAGCTACTTCTTTAAATGTTTTAGCTTGAGATACCGCATTTTGACCTGTTGTAGCATCTACAACTAATAAAACTTCTTTTTGCGCTTCTGGATATTCTCTATCAACTATCTTGAATACCTTCCCTAACTCATTCATTAAGTTAGTTTTGTTGTGAAGTCTTCCTGCTGTATCACAAATTAATACATCTGCTTTTCTAGCTTTAGCTGCTTTAACAGCATCAAATATTACAGCCCCTGGATCAGCTCCTTCTTGGTGCTTTATTATATCCACATTACTTCTATTAGCCCACACTTCCAATTGTTCTATAGCTGCAGCTCTAAACGTATCTCCTGCTGCAAGTATTACTTTTTTACCTTCTTTAGTGTATCTATTTGCTAGTTTACCTATTGTAGTAGTTTTACCTACTCCATTTACTCCTACCATTAATATTATACTTGGACCAGGCTCTATGTTTAATTTAGAATCTTCCTCTCCTAACATATCACATATTACAGATTTTAACTCACCTCTTACAGCTAAAGGATCTGTAATACCTTTAGTTTTTATAGCATCTCTTAGTCCATCTATCATTTCCATAGTAGTGTTTACGCCAACATCTGCTGTTATTAGTATTTCTTCAAGTTCTTCAAGAAGGTCTTCATCTATTGTAGTGTATGAATTTAAAACAGCATCAATTTTATCTGTTATTCCTTGTTTAGCTTTAGTAAGTCCTTGTTTAAGTCTTGCAAATAAACCTTCTTTTGTAATTTCTTCTTCTACTTCTTCTACTTCTTCTACTTCTTCTATACTTCTTCTACTTCTTCTACTTCTTCTACTTCTTCTACTTCTTCTACTTCTTCTACTTCTTCTACTTCTTCTAGCGAAGTTTCTTCAATTTTATCTTCATTGTCAATATCTATTATTTCTTCTTTGTTATCTGGATCTTCATCTAAATTGTGCTTTTCTTCCACTTTAAACTCTGCACCTTCAACTACAGTTTCTTCATCAGTAGCTGATTCTTCATTAGCTTCTTCAATTTGAGCTTCTTCTTCAACTACACTTTCTTCTTCTTTTTTCTTTCCAAATTTGAATAACTTCTTAAACATTTTGCCTCCTTATATTATATCTTCAGTTAATTTTTTAGCTTCTTTTAGATCTAGGCTTATTACCTTAGAGATTGCTTTTTCTTGCATTGTAACTCCATATATATAGTCTGCAACCTCCATAGTACCTCTTCTATGAGTTATAGATATAAATTGGGTATCTTTAGATAGTTCTTTTAAAAACTCTCCAAATCTATATATGTTTGCATCATCTAGTGGCGCTTCTATTTCATCTAGTATACAAAATGGAGTTGGCTTAGCTAATATTATTGAAAATAATATACTTATTGCAGTAAGTGCTTTTTCTCCTCCTGATAAAAGATTTAAATTTTTCATTTTCTTCCCAGGTGGTTGAGCTACTATTTCTATGTCACTTTCTAGAATATTATCTTTATCTACTATTCTAAGTTCTCCATTTCCTCCACCAAATAATTTTTTATAAACAACTTTAAAGTTTTCATTTATTAAAACAAAGTTTTCATTAAACTCTCTTTTCATATTTTCTTCTAGTTCTTTAATAAGTTTATATATAACTTCTATAGATTCTTCTAAATCTTTCTTTTGTTCACTATAAAAATCATACCTTTCTTTTATTTCTTCATATTCTTTTATAGAGTCTATATTTACATTCCCAAGACTTTTTATTTGTCTTTTTAGGTTTTCTAGCTCTTTTTTATCAATAACTACAGATTCATCTTTTAATGCCTTTGCTTCCTCTAGGCTTAATTCGTATTCTTCTATAAGTTTAGCTATATAATTTTCTTTAGATGATCTTAGTCTTTCTATTTTATTTTCTATCTTAAATAAACTTTCTTTGACTTCTATATACTGTCTATCTATATTTTTAGATTCAGTATTTATAGCGTCTCTATTTTTCTTAATAGAATCTTTTTGTTCTTTTTGCAGACTTAATTTTTTATTTTCATCTATAATTTGATTCTCCAAGTTTTCTTTTTCTGAAGTTTCAATTTTAATCTGATCTTGAATTTTAACAGTATTAAATTTACTTTCTTCAAGTTGTTCTTTTGTAGTTCTAAGGACATCATTTTGTGATTTTATTTCTTTTTGAATTCTATCTATATCCTTTATTGTAGCTTGGTGAATTTGATTTAATTTAGCATATTCTATATTCAAATCGTCAAATCTGCTTTTATCTACTTCATAACCATCATTTATTTCTTTTAATTTTGAATTTAATGTATCTATTTCATTTTTGTTTAACAAATGCTTTTGTTCTATTTCATTTATATTTTCTTTTAATGACTTAGTTTTTGTTAGTGTATATTCTAAATTTTCACCTAAACTTAACTTCTCATTTTCAAATTTATTTAAGTTATTGCTTAAATTTAAAACTTCATCATTTGCACTTTTTATGTTTGCATTAATAACAACTACACTTTTATCATTTTCACGTAATTCATTATTTATTGTTTCAATTTTTATAAGCTTTGAATCTATAGAACCTTTTAAATTGATTTTTTCTTGTTCTAATAAATTCAATTTTTCTTGTTCTTTTTGTATGTTATCTTTAAACTCTTCTATCAATCTTTTTCTTGAAAGTATATTTCCATTAGTTCTTACTGTTCCTCCAGTTAAAGATCCTCCTGGATTTAGAATTTCTCCATCTAAAGTTACAACTTTATATCTATGGTTAGTTTCTCTAGCAAACTTTATAGCTTCATCCATACTTTCTATAACTATAGTTCTTCCTAAAACATTTTCGATTATATTTTTATACTTTTCATCAAACTTAACTAATTCACTTGCTATCCCTATGTATTTAGCACTGCTTTTTATTGCATTTTTATCTATTTTATTGGATTTAATTATATTTAAAGGTAAGAATGTAACTCTTCCTAAATTATTTTTCTTTAAGTAGTTTATAGCATTTTTAGCGCTATTTTCATCTTTAGTTATTATATTTTGCATATAACTTCCAAGTGATGCTTCTAGTGCTTTTTCATATTTTTGACTAGATGATATAACCTGACCTAGTGCTCCATATATACCCTCTAAATTTTTATTCTTTAACACTTCCTTTACACCTTTATTAAATCCTTCATAGTGCTTTTCCATATCAGTGTATATGTTTAATTTAGAGTTATATTCATTTATTTTAAGTTTAGAGCCTTGTATATCACTACTTATTTTGTCATATTCTATTTTCAGAGAATTTACCTTTTTATTAATATCTTCAAATTCTTGTTTTAAGTTTTCTATTAAACTTAATTTTTCTTGTTTTTGAGAATTAAATTTTGATATTTCATCTTTTTTATTGCATATATTTTTTTGTATATGTTCTATATCTACATCTATAGTTTTAGTTCTATTTTCTATATTCTCAATATTTGCATTTAAAGTAGATAGTTTGTTCGCACTATTTTGTTTAACATCCAATAAGTTTATTATTTCATCTTTTAAAGCTTCAATAGTTTGACTTACTTTGTTTATGCTTTCTTTTTTGTCTTTATTTTTTAATTCAACTTCATCTATTTTATTTTCTATATCTTTTAAATTTCTAAAAGCATTATTTTTACTTTCATTTAATTTTTCTAATTCTAGATTGTCATCATTTATCTTTTTATTTATATAACTAATTTCATTTGTGTACCTTTGTATATCACTGTTACAATTTTTTATCTTTTCATTAAGAACGCTGAGTTCTGAATATTTTTTGTTTATTACACCTTTTATAGTGTTTATATATTCAATAGTTTTGTTTATTTTAACATCAATTTCTTCAAGTTCTTCATCACAATCAGTTATAGATTTTTCTAAAGTTTCTTTTTTAGATTTAACTGAAACCATTTGATCTTTAAGTACTTTATCATGATTTAATGTTTCTTTTGCTTGAGCCTCTAATTCTTCAATTTCACTTATATAACTATTTACTTCAATCTTTTTTAATTCTTCTTTTATTTCTAAATATTTTATAGCTTTTTTCTGTTGAGTTTCTAAAGGTTTTAACTGATTCTCTATCTCAACATATATATCTTCTATTCTATTTAAGTTTTCTTTTGTATTCTTTAGGTTTCTTTCCGCTTCTTGTTTTTTATATCTATATTTTGATATTCCACAGGCTTCATCAAATACTTTTCTTCTATTTACAGGGTTATTGCTTAAAATTTCGTCAACTTTACCTTGTTCTATTATAGAATATCCATCTTTACCTATTCCTGTATCTAATAGTAATTCTTTTATATCCTTTAATCTACACGACTTATTATTTAAGAAAAACTCACTTTCCCCACTTCTGTAAGCTCTTCTTTTTATAGTAATCTCACTATATTCTATGTCTAATTTTTTGTCACTATTGTCTATAGTTAATGCTACCTCACAATAGTTCATTGCTTTTTTCGTGTCTGTTCCGGCAAATACTACATCTTCTAGCTTATCGCCTCTTAAACTTTTTATACTTTGCTCCCCTAATACCCATCTTACTGCATCTGATATATTACTTTTTCCACTTCCATTTGGACCAACTATAGCTGTTATACCTTCGTTAAAAAGCACATCTGTCTTAGTTGGAAAGGATTTAAATCCTTTAAGTTCTAATCTTTTTAAATACAATACCTTTCTCTCCCTTCAAAATAAAACTAAAGGTTGTATATGTCTCTTAACTTCATATATATTTCTTTTGTATTAAACTTTATAGTTTTTTCATCATCTAATACAAATTCTAATTCATTTATATCTAAATTTGCTTCCTTAGTTTTTAATAAAACATCATATTTTTCTTTTATTTCTATTACATTAGATTTTTTATTTCCTAATATTCTAGATACATTTCTTTTATTAACTAAAACTACTAAATTTTTCTTAACCTCATATGTTTTAATTAAGTGTTCAATAAAATCTCCATACATCTTACTTTCAACTAACTCTCTATAAGCTGGATGGTATGGGCCTGCAAGAACTTCTTTTCCTATTGCTATATCTTCAGTTGCTTGTAATCCAACTCTAATTACATTTATATTGTTTATATAAAATAAAACCAAAACTTTTTTTACTATATCTATACTTTTATCAAGTGTAAATGAATTATATTTTCCTTCCTTTAATAGCTTTTCAAGTCCTGTTTCTTTAACTACTAAAGTCGGATATACTCTTACACAATCTGGTTTTAATTCTATAAATTTTTTGGCTGTCTTTATACATTTTTCTTCTGTATCTGATGGTAAACCTACCATCATCTGTAATCCTAAATCTATGTCATAATCCTTTATAAGTTTTGAGCTTTTAAATACATCTTCATCACTATGACCTCTTACACTATCTATTAAAACCTTCTCATCTAAAGATTGAACTCCCAGTTCTATAATACTTGTCTTATATTCTTTTAGCATAGTTAGTATTTCATCGTTTATACAATCAGGTCTAGTAGACATTCTTATATCATCTACAATGTTTTTGTCTACATATTCCTTAGCCACAGAAAGTAAACTTCTTTGAATATCTATATCTATAGCAGTAAAACTACCTCCAAAAAATGCAATCTCAATACTTGCATCTTTATCTATTGTAGTTAAATATTCTTCAATTATATTTCTTACATCTTTACTTGTAATATCTGTGCTTACTCCAGTAATTTTCTTTTGATTACAAAAAATACAATCATGAGGGCATCCCCTATGAGGCACAAATATAGGTATAATTCTCTTTTTCATATTAAATCATCCTTCTTAATGCTTGTTTTGCAGCTGATTGTTCTGCCTCTTTTTTACTCTTACCTTCTCCTTTTCCTAAAACTTCACAATCTAGGGTAACTTCCATTACAAATCGTTTATTATGATCTGGTCCAATTTCTTCTACTAAGTTATATGAAATTATACTTTCACCTTTGCTTTGTACAACCTCTTGTAAATGAGTCTTATAGTCTCTGAAGATTCTTCCTTTTATAGAGTCTTGAATTATAGCTTCCATGTGATCTAATATAAATTCTTTTGCATTTTCAATTCCACCATCTAGGTATATTGCAGCTATTACAGCCTCAAATGCATCCGCTAATATAGATATACGATCTCTACCTCCTGTAGCTTCTTCTCCTCTTCCTAAAAGAATGTGGTTTCCTAAATTTATTTCTTTAGCAACATCACTTAAAGACTCTTCACAAACTATATTGGCTCTTAATTTTGTTAACTCACCTTCTGGTAAATCTTGTTCTTTTTGAAATAAGTAATCACTTATTACTATTCCTAGAACTGAATCTCCTAAGAATTCTAATCTCTCATTGAATGAATAAGATTTATTCTCATTAGAGTATGAACTATGTGTTAATGCCTCTAATATAAATTTTTTATTTTTAAATTTATATTTAATAATATCTTCAAATTTTGATATATTAACTAATATATTTGATTTTATTTTCATTTATTTACCTCCATTTAAATATCTATAGACTATAGTGTACTATTTTTCTAAAATTATTGCAAAACATAAATATAAAACTAATTTACTTAGGCGTAAAAAAGCCTATGAATCTTATATAACTTCATAGGCTCTATAAATTCTTCACTTATACAGTTTTATTTTTCCTCATGACAATCACAATCACATATGCACTCATCTGAGCATTCACACTCATCTTCTGCCGATAATATAACTGCTTGACAATTAGGGCATACTATATCTATATCTTCATTATATAGTAAGTCCTCATCTATCTCTACAAAATCATTACAATTAGGGCATTCCATTTCTATGTAGTTATATTCTTCATCTTCATCGTCTTCATCTTCTTCGTATATATCATCTTCCACATCTGATAAATCTTCGTCTATAGATTCTACATAATCTATAAGTTCTATTTGCTCTTCTTCTAATTCTACTATTGCATCTGCAAAACTTTCTAAAACATCTACTATTTTATTTATTATTTTGCCTTCTTTTGTTTCTTCACTTATTTCTAATCCCTCTGCAAGACCTTTTAAGTATGCAACTTCTTCATATAAATATTTCATTAAAACCCCTCACTTTCCTTATTTTTTTGTATAAATTTAAAAGCCCATATATCTATTATTAGATATATAAGCTTTTATATTCATAAATTATTAAACTCTTGATAAATATTCTCCAGTTCTTGTATCTATCTTTATTCTATCTCCTGTATTTATGAATAAAGGTACTTGAACTACTGCACCAGTCTCAACTGTAGCTGACTTAGTAACGTTACTTGCAGTATCTCCTTTGATTCCTGGCTCTGTTTCAACTATTTCAAGTTCTGCAAAGTTTGGAGCTTCTACTTGGAATGGTTGCCCTTGGTAGAATCTTATTGTTGCAGTTTCATTTTCTTTTAAGAATTTGATTGCATCTTCAACTTTTTCATAGTCTAGTGGTATTTGCTCGAAAGTCTCGTTATCCATGAAGTAGTATAACTCACCATCATTGTATAGATATTGCATTTGTCTAGTGTCTATATGAGCTTTAGGGAACTTGTCACTTGGGTTAAAAGCTTCTTCTCTTATTGCTCCTGTTTTTAAGTTTCTGTACTTAGTTCTGACAAACGCAGCACCTTTTCCTGGCTTAACATGTTGGAAATCAACTATTAAACATGGTTGACCATCCTTCTCAAATGTTACACCTTTTCTAAAATCACCTGCTGTTACCATATGTGTCCCTCCATAATTATACTTAAAATTCTAATTCTATTAATTCTTTCGGTGATGAATTTAACACTTCACATCCATCTTCTGTTATTATAAGTAGATCTTCAATTCTTACACCACCAAAATCTTCTATGTATATACCTGGCTCATCACTTATAACCATATTAGGCTTTAATAACTTTTCTCCCAATGTATTAACATTTGGAAGTTCATGTACATCAAGGCCTATTCCGTGTCCTAAGCCATGACCAAATTTATCACCATATCCTTTTTCAATTATATATTGTCTTGCGATATTGTCAAGTTCTATTCCACTCATGTTAGCTTTTGCAGCTTCTATAACCTTTAATTGAGCTTCTAATACTATATTGTATATTTCTTTTTGCTTATCATTCGCTTTTCCTACAACTATAGTTCTTGTCATATCTGAGCAATATCCATTATATACACATCCAAAATCTATTGTTACGAAATCGCCTGTCTCTATAACTTTATCACTAGCTACTCCGTGAGGCATAGATGATCTTTTCCCTGATGCTACTATAAAATCAAATGATACTCCAGTTGCGCCTTGCTTTCTCATGAAAAACTCAAGTTCTAAAGCAACTTCACTTTCCTTCATTCCTGGCTTAATAAATCCTAATATATATTTAAATCCATTATCTGCAATCTTAGAAGCTTGTCTTATAACATCTAACTCTTTTTCATCTTTTATAGCTCTTAAATCTAGCATTAATCCTTTTAGTGGAACCATTTCTGTATTAACTAAAGCTTCTTTATAATTTGAATATGTTGAAAAACTCATTTTATCATCTTCAAATCCTAGTCTTTTCATATTCATTTCTTTCAAGAAGTTTGTGATCGGGTTTGTTCTAGATATTTCAACTATTTCAAAATCCTCTGTTTGATTTTTAGCTTGTTGTGTATATCTAAAGTCTGTAAATAATATGTTTTTTTCCTTAGTTATTATTATAGACCCAGCAGTTCCTGTAAATCCAGATATGTATCTTTTATTTTTAGACTCTTCAATTAAAATTGCATCTAAGTTTAATCTTTCCATCTCTGCTCTTAATTTTAAAACTCTATTTTTCACCTATACCCACCTCACAATTTATTATTGCATTTACCCCCAAAATATATCCATAAAATCCAAATCCTGTAATTTGTCCTATACATGCACTAGCGGTTACGCTTTTTTGTCTAAATTCTTCTCTTTTATGCACATTAGATATATGTACTTCTACTACTTTAGTACTTATAGATTTTATGGCATCTGCTATAGCATAGCTATAATGTGTAAACGCTCCAGGATTTATAATAATTCCATCAAAATTACAATTAGCCTCATGTAATTTATCTATTATGCATCCTTCATGATTACTTTGAAAAAATTCAAAATCAATAGTATCTTTAAATGTTTGTTTTATGCTATATTCTAAATCTTCTAATGTGTTTTTCCCATATACATCAGGTTCTCTTTTTCCTAACATATTTAAATTAGGACCATTAATTATTAATATTTTTATAGCATCCACCAACCTTTTGATAAAAACTCGTTTATACTCTATATAATAACATATTTTGTTAAATATAAACAAGTATCTCCCTAACTACTTGAGCTATATTTTTATCATCAATACTTATTTTGATATTTGAACATTTTTCATACTTTTCATATCTGTGATTTAATAGATCCTGGACATAGGCTTTTATATCTTTTACATCTTTTAGTTTAGGTCTTTTATCTATTTCATTTTTTAAGTTATTAACTATAGTATTAACATTTCCATCTAACCATATTACGTTTTTTGTATTTTTTAAAATCTCAGCATTACTTTCATTCTCTATAATTCCGCCCCCAGTAGATATTATAGTATTTTCTAAACAATATACTTCTTTAAGTAACGCTGATTCAATTCTTCTAAAATATACTTCTCCATGTTCTTTGAAAATTTGATTTATTGTTTTATTTTCTTTTTTTTCAATTTCAAAATCCACATCTAAAAATTTCATCTCTTTAAGTCTAGCTAATTCCTTTCCAACTGTAGTCTTTCCAGTTCCCATAAATCCAATTAAGATTATATTTTTCATGCAAGTTCTCCTATATTATCATTGTATATTGAAAATTCAATACAATGATTCTGTTTATTTTTAGATAGTTGTAATTTTATATTGATAATTCTACCATCTTTTTCTTTAGATATATATATAGAATCTATATAGTCGCCTATTTCATAGCCTGATTTATATCCCATTCGCTTTATAAAAAGCTTCTTAGCTTTATTGTTTAAAAATAGCTCATCACAGTCATTAACTTCCAAATTCGTTTTTGATTTATAATAAATAGATTTCACTTTTGTAAATTCAAACTCTTTATCATTTAATACTTGGCTGTTTTCTGTTTTCACATCAGTTATTTCTATATCTCCACTTAACTCTTTTTCCATATGTTTTTGAATCTCCATACCTTGTTGTTGTATTTCTATACTGCTATAAATTTTTTTATACAGATTTATTGAGGTAAATAATAAACCGTATAGTGTAATTAGTACAATACTCGTAATTATCATAGATATTGAAATTTCTAGTATAAGATATCCCTTTCTACGTTTCATATATATCTTCTTTCAATAAAACTCTTCCACTAAACGGTATGATAGTTATTTTTATTTTTCTATCTTTTGAATCAATTATTATAGTTTCTCCTTTTGAGCTAAGTGTACCATCTGATTTGAACTTTATTGTTGATGATGGATAAGATAAACTAGAATTTTTAGGAAGGTATACAGTTTTCACTATATCGGTATTTTCTTTTATTACATATCTAGGATTTTCCTGTGAACTAATATTTTCTAAAAAAACACTAAGGTTTCCATTTGAGTTCATACTTCTAACATACCTTATATCTCCTACTAGCTGCCTAGCAAAAGAATCAATTTCATATCTTTGTGATTTTTCTTTTGGAAAGCTTATCATTAAAATAGCCATAACTATCCCTATTCCTATTACAACTTCAACTAAAGTCACATTCCTTCTCTTTTCATTTTTCTAAATCTCCTTATAATTGTATTTGAATACTCTCTTTTCATTTTCCTCAATTGATTTAATATTTATTTTAACTGAGCATCTAGCAATTTTCTTAAAATTGCTATCTTCTTTTTTTGATTCTATATCTAACTTTATGTAGTCATCATCTAGGTAAATATCATTATTTACTACTCTTATTTTTAATTTATCATTCCCCATAGATTCTATAGATCTTATTATATTTATTTTATTATTTCCTAAAAAGTGATCTTTAAATTTACATTCTAAATTATTCTCTTCGATATTATTTCCAATTAAATTATTAACTTCTTCTGCAACTTTACTACAGCCTAAGTTTATACCACCTTTTACTTCATATTCTATTTTCATTGACTTTTCCTTTGTAGAAACTATATCATTATTTGTTTTAACTAATTCTATACACCCTAAGCATATACAGCTTAATATAAAGCAACACAATAATGTCACTATAATCACTGATCCATTTCTTTTTTTCATGTTCTCACCACATAACTATCTACTACCATTTTTCTTTCACAACAACTGACACAAATAGAAATTCGATAACAATTAAAATAATTTCTTTCTTTTATCACTTCTGATTTCACAGTATACCCTTCAATATTTTTACTAGTTCTTTCAAATAAATTTTCCTCTTTATTATTTTGAATCTCATACTCTATGCTACACATTTCTTTTTTTGCTAGATTTATCATTTGATTTGTGTTGTATGATTTTTTCAAATTAAAAACACTAGTTGAAAATATACTTACAACTAGTGATGCCATTATTCCTATTAAACTTAAAGCTACAATATTTTCTAAAATTAAATACCCTTTCCTCTTATGCTTGTAGTTATACATTTTTCAGCATATCCTTTAAATTTCCATGCTCATTTGCATAAATACCTGTCCATATATTAAACCCTTGTATAGCTTGATTTATAAGCATGTCTATACCATATACAATGTCAAAATTATTTTTTTTAGCCCAAGAAATAAATTTAGTTTCATGTGGATTATAAACAATATCACAAACAAGTATATCTTTATTAGTTAAATTAATTTTTTCATCTATTGGACAACTGTCTTTATCTTTGTCCATTCCTATAGGAGTTGTATTGATTATTATGTCTATATCTTCTAAATCTTCTTTAGTTATTTGATCTGTTGAAAATTTTGAATTTATACCAAAACTATCAATTAAAATATCAGATATTTCTTTAGCATTTTTTATACTTCTATTTCTTAAATTTATCTCTTTAGCTCCATTTGATGCCATTTCTATAGCTATACTTCTAGCAGCTCCTCCGGCTCCTATTATTAAAACATTTTTATTGTAAATATCATAGCCCTTGTCTGTTATTGATTTTACAAACCCAACACCATCAGTATTGTATCCAATTAACTTTCCACCTTCATTTTTTACAGTATTTACGGCTCCAATCAACAGTGCATTCTTATCTACTGAGTCTAAATACTTAATTATTTCCACTTTATGAGGAATAGTTACATTGCATCCTTTAACGCCTAAAGCTTTTATTCCTTTTATAGCATTTTCTAGCTCATCACTTTTAACATTAAAGCACACGTATTTCATATTCAGATTATTTTTTTTAATCAAATAGTTATGTATACTAGGTGAAAAACTATGTTCAACAGGATTTCCTATTAAACATAATAAATTAGTTTTTGCATTTATATCCATAATTACCTCCTGTTAGCTTTTATTTCCATTTGTTATATATATTATACAGCTTTAATTATTCTTTTTTAAACTCAAAAATAGGATATCTTAAATTTAAATTTGAGATATCCTATTTTTGTCGCTCAAGCAAAACGAATTTTTATAAAGCATTTATCATAGAGTATTCTGCGTATATAGATTCCTTATTTAAGGTACAAATTTTCTTTTCATCATATTCTAAACTTTCCTTAATATTAAGATTTATATTTATCTCTATATTGCTTTTAGTTTCAACTATATTTATTGATCCTCCATAAATATTAATTATAGATTTTGCAACTTCTAAATTCATATTTATATTATCTCTAGATTGATTATTTATATATATATCCTTGTCATATCGTCCTATATTTCTTATATATATATTTAATCCATTTGTATTATCTAAGATTTCAACATATATAGTACTATTTTGTTTTGACTGTTTTATCAATTTACTAAAAAGTAGCAATATTATTCTTTCTATATCATAAGGATCTACTCTTACTAACTTTTCTTCTATATTTGTATCAAATATAAATTCTATTTTATCATCTATTGAATATTTATTAATTTCAATTATTATGTCTTCAACTAAGCTTACAACATCATAACAATCTACTTCTGGTTTATAAAAATCAGCTTCTAATTTAGTTAATGTCATTATATTTTCTATAAGCCTTAGGGATATATAACTTTGTTTTTTTACTGAATTAGTAACAGCTGCTATTAATCCACTTTCATTGCTTAAAATTTCATCTTTGAAAACAGCTTGAATCAATTGATTAGACGACATTATTAAATTTAATGGAGTTTTTAACTCATGCGACATATTTATAAAAAAATGATTTTTTTGTTTATATTCTACTTTTTTCTTAGCTATTTCTCTTTCTATATTTTCAGCCTTAACCTTTTCAGTTATGTCATTCATTATGCCTATACATGTCATTTTATTATTTATTTCCAGGGTAATTCCCCCTAGTTCTACATCTATATATTTTCCTTTTCTATTTTGTATCTTATGTCGCATAAATTTGACATCTTGCCCAAATTTATTTAAGACCCACGAAATATCTTTTATTATGTGGCTATCATTAAATTCATTTAAGCTTTCAAAACCTGACATATTCAAAAGTACTTCATTTACATAAGTAGTTTTTTTATCTTCAAAATCATATATATATATTCCCTGAGGAATAGCATTAACTAAAGATATATAATTTTTAGCGCTTTGTTCTATACTTTTTAAAAGTATATTATACTCTGTAGTATCCCTTATTATTGCTATATCTTTTTTTATGTTATTTTCTTTAAAACTCGTTTTGTTTATATTTAGGTATTTTTTAGTGTCTTTATTTAAATATCCCTCAAAGCTTCCTTTTGATTTTGTGTTTAGAATAAAATCTTTTATTCTATCTTCATATATGTCTATGTCTAAATTATTATTATTGTTGTATGTAATTTTATTATCTCTTGTTACCACAATAGTATGAGGTATTGTTTCTATAGTTTTTTTATACTTTATTTTGTTATAATTGATTATTTTCTGTGAATATTTTTTATATGTTATATCTGTCATTATACATATAACTCCCATTATTCGATTATTAACTTTTAATGGAGTGTACTCACAATCAAAATACCTATTATCATTACTAATTATTTCCCTATTGAGCTTAATGCCTATATCATACACCTTTTGAACATCTAATAACACATCCGTACTGTTCTCTATACTCTTATTTAAAAAATGAGAAAACTTTATTTTGTAATTACAACATGAGTATTCTTTCCAAACATTTGAAAAACTACTATCTTCATTTGATATATATCCGTATTTATCTATTAAAATTACACATTTATTATTTTGTTCTAATATTATATTTAAAATTTCTTTTTTGTTATTTAATATT
>NZ_LBBT01000004.1 GCF_001006285.1 Paraclostridium benzoelyticum | reverse complement strand
TAATATTTTTTAAGGGGTGATTTTATGCTTAAACTTCATCATGACGATAGTTTAAGATATTATATTGAAAATTATAAAATAAATAATATGTTTGATGTAAATTTGAACTCACATATGGAACTTCATTGTTTTAATACAAACGAACTTATAGTTCTTAAAAATACAACTCCAAATTACTTATATTTTCTTGTAGAGGGAACTGCTATTAAATTAGAAAATTCTTTTGATACTAATAATATACTTAAACCTTCTATAAATAATTTAAATATTATTGGCTCATTAGAAATGTTTACACAAAATAAATTTGAATATAGTTTAAGAGCTTTAGATGAATGTATTTTCATAGGAATACCTATATCAATTATAAAGGATGTAGCATTTAAAGACCCTACTTTCCTATCATATTTTTGTAAGAGTTTTGCAAACTTTATTTACAATAATAATTTAGAAATAAGTTTTTTTAAAAAAGAAAAAGATGCTATATAGCATCTTATAAAAGGGAATAGATAGTGTTAAAGTCTATCTATTTTATATAGAGTTTTTTTTGTACTAATAAAACAAAAAAAACCATGAAAGTTTTAAAACCTTCATGGCCTCTTTGAGTCATATGTACTTATACCATAATGATAGCAGAATCATTTATGCTTCGCAACTACTATAATTATTTTTTACGCTTTAAAAATTATGCTTATTAAAAATCAGTTTATATTCTATATAAATTAGTATATAAACATATTATATTTTGAGCGTAAAAAAGTTTTTAAGCAACGGACGAAGTCGTTTGAGTAACGGGACGCGAACTTGCCGAGTGTCCGTTGACGACATGAAATTTGAGCGACATGAAGTGGTTCGCAGACGTAGTCGCTCAAGCAAAGCGAATTTTATAGCTTTAAATATCCACTTTTTATTTTTCTATGTATAGTAGAAGAATCTATCCCTATTTGTTTTGATGCTTGTGTAATAGAACCATACTTATCTATAGCTCTAGGTATAATTATCTGATCTACTATTTTGTATGCTTCATTTAAATTTACAATACCATTTACAACTATCGGAGATTTCAAGTCATTTTCCTTAGATAAATCATCTAAATTTATTAGCATATTAAACTCATCTTCTCCTATCGTATTTTTAACTGATAAAACAACAAATCTTTCAATAATATTTTTCAGTTCTCTTATGTTTCCAGGCCATGAATGATTATTTAACAATTCCATAACCTTAGGAGAAATCCTTATTTCTCTATTATATTTAGTGTTGTATAAATCTAAGAAATATTCAACCAAAGGCATTATGTCTTCTTTTCTTTCCCTTAATGGAGGTATTTTTATAGGGATAACACTAAGTCTATAATATAAATCCTGTCTAAACTTCAAATTATCATGTAAATCCTCATTTGAAATATTAGTAGCACTTACATACCTTACATCAATTTTTATCGGTTTAGTCCCTCCAACTCTAGTAATCGTATTTTCTTGTATAACTCTAAGTAATTTTTTTTGCATTTGAAGTGGCAATTCGCCTATTTCATCTAAAAATATAGTACCTCCATTTGCTTGCTCAAAAAGACCTTTTTTCCCAGACTTTTTAGCTCCAGTAAAAGAACCTTCTTCATATCCGAAAAACTCTGATTCTAGGAGCTCATTAGGAATTGCACCACAGTTAATTGCTATAAATGGTTTATCCCTTCTATGACTATACTTACATATTTTTCTAGCTATAATTTCTTTTCCTACACCAGACTCTCCAGTTATAAAAATGGAAGAATCAGATGCTGCTGCTCTCTTTACTACATTTTTTATATTATCCATAACTTCACTTTTGCTTATATATTCCGAATTAGTGGATGTTGTACAATCTTTCGCATGAGGAGAATCTAAGTTTATAACTCTAGAAATATCTCTACCAGTTAACACTCCCCCTTTTACTTCTCCCTTGTTATCCCATATAGGAACTGCTGTGTATGCTATAACTTTCCCTCCAGGATAAACTATATTTTTATAAGTTTTTTTCTTAACTTCTAGCATATTTAGTATTATCGGTTCTTCTACTAATCCCATATAAACTAGTTTGTCAATTTTTCTCCCAAGAACTTCTTTTCTTTTAAATGGTAATATTTCATCACATAAGCTGTTCATCTTTTCAATAACACCATCTTTATTAAATATAACTACAACTTCATCTATATGTTCAATTATATCCTCTACAACCTTATCTGTTATCATAGATTTTTCAAATAAATAAATATACTGTAATTCATTTTTATAATCTCTAATCGAATAAACGTCTACAAACATATTTAAATCTCTAAGCTGTATTTTTTTTCTATTGTTTGAAAAATAGTCATTTTCATTAAATGTACTATCCAAAACAGATATATTTGATGGCTTGTCCACATCAACAAAATTAAAAATCTTTTTCATTTGTGCATTAAAATCTAGTATTTCCCCAGTTTCGCTGCATAAAATTGCTGGATTTTCTAAGTGATTAATAAAGCCCCTAAAATCATTATACACTCTTTTCAGCCCTTCCTTATTTAGTAAATTACACCCCTATTAAATATAAAAAACCATTTTCCTACCTAAGAACATTATATCATCTACAATCCATTAATTATAAAATTATTGTTATTTTTTTATTAAATTTGTCAT
>NZ_LBBT01000003.1 GCF_001006285.1 Paraclostridium benzoelyticum | reverse complement strand
TACTATTTGTAATCTTTGATTTAACTGGATTGCAATTTTAACTATATAATATTAAAATAATATCTATATTTTAATATTATATAATTTTAGTTTAAATCAATAAATAACTAAGTTATAACATAGTTTTAATTTGATATTTTACAATTTAAACATTGGATTATATTCGCTTTGTTCTATTGTTTTTAACTCTCTATAGTTACATTTGATACTTTTTTCTTTATCTCAAATACAGCTCCGTTATTATCAATTTGAATATCAAATTTTCCATTTATATCTTTTTCATCAATTCCATCAATATTAATTTTACTTCCTTTTGGAATAGTAACTTTTATGTCCCCAATATCTTTATTAATATGATATTCATACCCATCTTTGATATTTTTCAGATTTAATCTAATGTCTCCTATTTTAGAATTTATATAGCACTGTTTTATCTCTCCAGTATAAACTAAATCCCCAATATTTATATCCATATCTAATCTATCATAATCATTGTCTAATATAATATCTCCAATTTTACTTCTGACATCAAGAAAATTAATATTTTCAGGAATCATAATTATACTTTCAATATTTGTAGCAGTTATACTTTCCTTACTTTTGAATAATGGATTTAAGTATATATCTCCGTCTTGAACTTCACAGTAAATACTATCTAATGTGTCCTTTAATTCTTTTTCATTTGTTCCACTAAGTTTTTTATTCATAGTTATTATAACCTGAGAGGAACTATGTTTTTTTATTTTTAATAAACTACAATTATTCTTTATAATTAACTTATACCCTTCAGTCTTAAAACTATATTCTGACACTTCTTCTTTACTATAACTATTCCAATTACCATTGGAAAATTTAACTCCGCCTTTTATAAAAGTTTTTTTCATTATTTTCTCCTTTTAGATTAAATGTACCCTGCTATTTTTTAGAAAGTTCATTCATAAGTTTAGAAAAATATGTATCGCCTTTTATTAAAGTTTCATAAATTATTTAAATACTATATTTTATTTAATTTCTTACAGAACCTACTTCTATAAGCTTTCATCTCATTTGTTTTAAATAAACCTTCTAATTCATTATCTCCAGTTAGTACATCTCCACATATATACTTGAATCCATTTCTTTTCGATATATTTATTGCATGATCAAATAACTCTTTAGAAATATACTCCCTATCTTCTAAAGTTTTTAACTTATCTTGATCTACATAT
>NZ_LBBT01000032.1 GCF_001006285.1 Paraclostridium benzoelyticum | reverse complement strand
TTCATCATTAGAAAAATCTTTATAAAAATTTAATCTGTTTATTATATAATTTTTAATATCATTTGATACAGCTTCTAAATCACTATGAGCTGTACCAGGAGGTTCTTCTATAATATGATCTATTATTCCTAATTCTTTTAAATCTGAACTCGTAAGTTTCATTATTTCACTAGCATCTTTAGATTTAGATGCATCTTTAAATAGAATGCTTGATAATCCTTCAGGCGAAATAACTGAATAAACTGAGTTTTGAAGCATGGCTATCTCATTTGAAACACCTATCCCAAGTGCTCCTCCACTCCCCCCCTCTCCTATAACAATAGATAGTATAGGTACTTTAAGTGAACTCATTTCAAGTAAATTTTTTGCAATAGCTTCTCCTTGACCGCGTTCTTCAGCTTCTATTCCGCAAAATGCTCCTGGAGTATCTATAAAAGTAATTATTGGCCTATTAAACTTTTCAGCTTGTTTCATAAGTCTTAGAGCTTTTCTATATCCTTCTGGATGAGGCATTCCAAAGTTTCTTTTTATTTGTTCATTTATGTCTTTTCCCTTTTGATGTCCAATTAACGTAACTTCAAAATCTCCTATTTTTCCGATTCCTCCAATTATTGATGGATCATCTTTATAAAGTCTATCTCCATGGAGTTCTATGAATAAAGAACATATGTTCTTTATGTAATTTTCGGCATTTGGTCTCTTTATATCTCTACTTATAGAAACCTTATCCCATGCAGATAAATCTTTAGGGTTAGTAGTTTCAATATTTTTAAGTTTTATTTCCAATTTTTCTATTTCGCAACTTAAGTCTATATTGCTTTTATTTGATAGTTGTTTTAATTGTTTTATGCTTTCTTTTATCTTATTTATATCATTTTTCGAACTAATGTTCTGTGTGTGCAATTAAATCACCTTCTTTACAATAATTATAACCATGTAAGCTTAATAAGTTAAATAAAGTATCTTTCATTTGGTCTCTATTAACTATAAGATCTACAAAACCATGTTCTAATAAAAACTCAGATGTTTGAAAGCCTTTAGGTAAATCTTGTTTAATAGTTTGTTTTATAACCCTTGGGCCAGCAAAAGCAATCAAAGCATTAGGTTCTGCTATAATTATATCCCCTAGCGTTGCAAAACTAGCAGTAACTCCTCCTGTAGTAGGATTAGTAAGTATAGATATATATAAAAGACCTGCATCTGACAACTTAGACAGTGCTTGAGATGTTTTTGCCATTTGCATAAGAGAAACCATACCTTCTTGCATTCTAGCTCCTCCAGATGCACAACAAATTAACACAGGGAGTTTATTATCAATAGCGTATTCTATAGATTGAGTAATTTTTTCTCCAACTATTGCTCCCATACTTCCCATCATAAATTTAGGATTCATTACACATAAAACGACTTCTACACCATGTATAAGCCCTTTACCAGTTATAACAGCTTCTTTTTCGTTTGTAGCATTTTTATACTTTGATATCTTACTCTCATAGTCGGGGAAGTTTAATATGTTTTTAAATTCTAAATCATAATCAAATTCTTCAAAACTATTTTCATCTAATAACAATTGAATTCTTTTTCTAGCAGAAAAATCATAGTGTTTATTACACTTTGGACATATATTAAAATTTTCTTCAATATCTTTTCTAAATACTTGGCTTTTGCAAGTTTCACAATAAATCCAAAACTTATCATCTACACTATTTTCTTTAAAATTCTGATTTAAATGAACAACTGCATAGTTTTGACCTTTTCTATTTAAGAACTTCTTAATCATAATCAAAATCTCCTTAACTTAAGCGTTTAAGCTTTTTATAAAACTAGTTTCTATAAATTTAGTATGATGAGTATTATCAATAAACTCATTAGAATTTATAAGTTGTTTTTGAAAATCTATGTTAGTAGTAACTCCCTCTATGATTATCTCATCTAAAGCTCTATTCATTCTACGTATACATTCTTCTCTACTGTCAGCTATACAAATTAACTTCCCTAACATAGAATCATATATAGGTGGTACTGTATATCCAGGATATATAAATGTATCAAATCTTACTCCGAATCCTCCTGGTATATGAATAGACTCAATCTTTCCTGGACATGGTCTAAAATCATTATCAGAGTCTTCCGCATTTATTCTACACTCAATGGCATGACCTTTAAATTTAATCTCATTTTGTTTAAATGGTATTTCTTTTCCACTAGCAATAAGTAGCTGTAAGTTTATAAGGTCTATACCTGTTATCATTTCTGTTACAGGATGTTCAACTTGTATTCTAGTGTTCATCTCAATAAAATAAAAATTCTTATCTCTATCTACAATAAATTCTATAGTCCCTGCTCCAACATAACCTATACCTTTAGTTACTTTTACAGCTGTATCATATAGTTTTTTCCTCTGATTGTCATCTAGATAAACACTTAAAGATTCCTCTATAAGTTTTTGGTTTCTTCTTTGCATAGAGCAGTCTCTATCTCCAAGATGTATTGCATTATTTAAGCTATCTCCAAATACTTGAACTTCTATATGTCTTGGATTTTCAATATATTTTTCCATATATAAAGAGCTATCTCCAAATGAAGATAATGCTTCTGCTTTTGCTATATCAAATAAAGAATCAAATTCACTTTCATTATAAATTATTCGCATACCCTTACCGCCGCCTCCACTAGAAGCTTTTATCATAACTGGGTATCCAATAGTTTTAGCTAATTTTTTAGCTTCGTCTTTATCCTCTAAAATTGATTTAGATCCAGGAACAACTGGAACATCTAAATTAATCATCGTTTCACGTGCTTTTGATTTGTTTCCCATTAGCTCTATTTGATTAGGTGTAGGTCCAACAAAGATTATATTGTTATCAATACATGCTTTAGCAAACTTAGCATTTTCTGATAAAAAACCAAATCCCGGATGTATAGCATCACAATTCATTTTTTTTGCTAAGTATATTATATTATCGATATTGTTGTAACTTTTACTTATATTATTAGGTCCTATACATATAGATTCATCAGCTAAGTACCTGTGTAAACTTTCTTTATCTATTTCAGAGTATATAGCAACAGTTTCTATGTTTAGTTCTTTACATGTACGAATTATTCTAACTGCTATATCTCCTCTATTTGCAATTAATAATCTTTTAATCATAAACTGCCTCCTATTAAATTGTTTTTATTTTAAATATAGCCTGATTATATTCTACTAAATCTTCGTTAGATACTAATATCTCAACTACTTCGCCATCTACATCACTATTTATCTCATTCATAAGTTTCATAGCTTCAATTATACAAAGAGTATCTCCTTTAGAAACCTTGTCTCCTACTTTTACAAAAGTACTTGATTCTGGACTTGATGCTTCATAATAAGTTCCCATTATAGGAGCTTTAATTACATGAATATTGTCATTATTAGCATCTAAATCCATAGAAGTTTCTTCTTTATTAGCTTCACTATATGTGCTATTTACTTCTGCTAGTTTAAGTTCTTCTTTTTTATTTTCTACTGTTTTTGTATTTGTAGGAATTTCCCCTTTAGATACTTCCAAAATAAAGTTCTCATCTTTTAAGTTTACATATGTCAAATTAGTTTTATCTATAGTCAATAATAATTCTTTTATCTCATTTACTTTCATAATTACCTCCTCGTATTATTACCTGGTACTAACATTATATCACAAAAAATGGTTTTGCAAAGTAAAAAGTGCTACTTTTATAAAAAGTAGCACTTTTATTTTTATTCGATTCTTTGTTCTATACTTTCTAACTCTTGAATAGTAAGACCTGTAATTTCGCATATAAATTTTTTATCAGCTCCTTTTAATAGGAGTTCTACAGCCATATCTATTTTAGTTTTCATAAGATTTTTATTAGCTTCTTCATTTTTTACAATTGTTTTTTTATTTTCTATTACTTGAACTGCTTGAGAAAACTTTGTATTTAACTCTTTTTTATTACCTATGAAACTTGAATAATATTTAAATAAAATAAATATAGCTGGAATAATAAAAAATAATTTAGATCCTATAAATCCAATTAAAGTTGTTAGTATAACTATAGTCTTATTTATATCTGGTAAATTTTTATTTTTTGAGAAAGATTCAAGAATTCCTAAAATTGTTATGGCTATACATAGAGGAAGCAATGTATAACTTGCTAAAACCCCTCCTAAGCCTATTGAATCTATATTGTGGAGAATATTGCCATAAACCGCCATGTACCCGTTTAAATATGCACACATACATGCTATAAGACCTATAATTCCACCGAGTGATTGTGTATACCAATTAAAAAAAGATTTGTCCATAATCATTCCCCCGTAATTTAATAATATCCCTATATAAGATATTATTCACTTAATATTATTTGTATTAACTAAATTTTATTTACCTTAAGGTTTTTAAGGCATCTTCTAAAAACTTTGTATCGTTATTTCCTTTTTCCTTTTCTATATCTATAAGTTTCTTAGTTAAGTTTTGAGCATTATTTAAGTTATTATTATCTATAGATTCGAAAATTTGTTTTAAAATGAAGTAAGATTCCTCGTCAACAGTGTTAGAATTAAACTTGTTATAATAATATATACACATAATACTC